>CBFGPB010000020.1:0-17048 GCA_965650545.1 uncultured Devosia sp.
AGGGCATCCCCATCATCTACACCACCGGCACGCAACGTCCCGACAAATGGGATGCTGGTTCCTGGGCCTGGAAGAGCTCGCGCCGTAAGGAAGAGGCTTTTGCCGCCGCGCCGCTTCTGACCAGTGACGGGCAGGACGGCAACGAGATCGTCGCCGAAATCGCACCCGGCCCCCGCGATATCGTCATCCGCAAGCAGAAGCCCTCCGGCTTTGCCGGAACGCCGCTGGTCTCCTACCTGCAGCTTTTGGGCTGCGACAGCGTGATCGTCACCGGCACCACCACTTCCGGCTGCGTCCGGGCCACCGTGCTGGATGCCTTCTCGCTCAACTACCGGGTGACAGTGGTCGAGGACGGGTGCTTTGACCGCGCCCAGGCCAACCACGCCATCAACCTGTGCGACATGCATGCCAAATACGCCAATGTGCTGCCATCGGGCGAGGTGATCGAACACCTCAACGGCCTCAGCCAGGGCATGTACGATCTGCCGTCTGGCGCCGGCATGGACCGCGTCGCAGCGGCCGAGTGACCCACAGGGCCTCTGTGCGGATCTGTACCAGGGAGGCCCTGGTCCTGGCGTCACCAAGAGCGTGGTCGGCGGGGCGATATCAGGGAGAGAACAGTTTCCTGTCCCGGGCCACAACCTCGGCCAGAAACTCTGACACGAGGGCCACGCGCCGAATGGCCCGCAGGTCCTCGTGCAGCACGGTCCAGTAGGACCGGGTCAGAACGTGCTCGGGCAAGACGGAGACGAGTGCCGTGTCCCGGCGGGCCATGAAGGCATGCAGTATGCCGATGCCCGCACCCGCCCGAACGGCTTCGGTCTGGCCCATGGCCGACGACACGGCAATCTGCGATCGCCATTCGCTGCTGAACCTGCCCGTATAGTCGAGCGAGGCCGTATAGAGCAGGTCCTCGACATAGCCGACGAGGCGGTGACGCCTGAGGTCGTCAAGGCTTTGAGGCGTGCCGTGCCTGTCGAGATAGCTGCGTGAGGCATAGAGCCCCAGCGAATAGTCCGTCAGCTTGCGCGCCACCAGCCGGCCTTCTCGGGGGCGCTCCAGCGTCACGGCAATATCGGCCTCCCGCCGCGACAGCGAGAAGGCTCTCGGCACCGGCACCAGTTCTATGCGCATCGAAGGGTAGCGTTCGGCCAACTGGTGCAGGCGGGGCGCAAGGAAGGCGACGCCGAAGCCGTCAGGAGCGCCGATGCGGACGGTCCCCTCAACCTCGCTATTCGTCTCTGCCGATCCTGCCGCCGCCAAACTGGCGCTCTCCATGGCCTCGGCATGGACCAGGAATGCTTCACCCTGCGCCGTCAGTTGGGTGCCGCTGGTGCGACGCCTGAAGAGGGCCGTGCCAAGCGCCTCCTCCAGAGCGGTAAGGCGTCTGGCCACCGTAGCGTGATTGAGACCGAGGGCGCGGGACGCTCCCAAAATCTGCCCATGCCGCGTTACGGCGAGGAATATCCGGACATCATCCCAATTCACGTTGCTACACTTTCTGCACAATGGATGCGCGAATGATCGCGTTGATGTGCGTCAAGTGTAGTGAGAATCTGCGTCGCAACCAAGGAGGATTGCATGCGCACCATCGGGCATTTTATCGACGGGGTCGAAACCACCGGTCACTCGACCGATTTTCAGGATGTCTTCAACCCGGCGACCGGTGAAGTCCAGGCGCGCGTGGCCCTGGCGACGGAAGCGGACCTCAATGCTGCGGTCGCCTCAGCCGCTGCCGCCCAGCCCAAATGGGCCGCGACCAACCCGCAGCGCCGGGCGCGTGTGTTCTTCAACTTCGTTGCGCTGATCAACCAGCACATGGACGAACTGGCTGAGCTGCTGAGCGCCGAGCACGGCAAGACGGTGGAAGACTCCAAGGGCGACATCCTGCGCGGACTGGAAGTGGCTGAATTCGTCGCCGGGGCGCCGCACCTGCTCAAGGGTGAGTTCACCGACGGGGCCGGGCCGGGCATCGATATGTATTCCATGCGTCAGCCGGTAGGCATTGGCGCTGGCATCACGCCCTTCAATTTCCCCGCCATGATCCCGCTCTGGATGCTGTCGCCGGCGATTGCTGCCGGCAATGCGTTCATTCTCAAGCCCTCCGAGCGTGATCCTTCAGTGCCAGTTCGTCTGGCCCAACTGGCCATCGAGGCCGGACTGCCCAAGGGTATTCTCAACGTCGTCCACGGCGGCAAATCTGTCGTCGACGGCATTCTGGCCCACGAGAAAATCGAAGCCATCAGCTTTGTCGGGTCGACGCCGATTGCCCGCTACGTCTACGGAACCGCCGCCGCGAACGGCAAGCGCGTCCAGGCCTTCGGTGGCGCCAAGAACCATATGGTCATCATGCCCGACGCCGACATGGACAAGGCCGCCGATGCGCTGATGGGGGCCGGATACGGCTCCGCCGGTGAGCGCTGCATGGCCATTTCGGTGGCCGTCCCGGTCGGCGACGGCACGGCAGATCGTATCGTGGAAGCCCTCAAGCCCCGCATCGAGAAACTCAAGCTGGGTCCGGCGAGCGACCCGGCCTCGGAAATGGGGCCGGTGATCACCAAGGCCAGCCAGAAGCGGATCAAGGACCTCATCTCCAAGGGCAAGGAGCAGGGGGCCGAACTGGTTGTCGATGGTCGCGGTTTCAAGCTCCAGGGCTATGAAAACGGCTACTTCGTGGGGCCTACCCTGTTCGACCGCGTCACACCCGAAATGGACATCTACAAGGAAGAAATCTTCGGACCAGTGTTGAGCGTGGTGCGCGCCAGGACCTATGATGATGCGATCGACCTGGTGATGGACAATCCCTACGGCAACGGTACGGCGATCTTTACCCGCGACGGCGATGCCGCCCGTGACTTCGCCGCGCGTATCAATGTCGGCATGGTTGGTATCAACGTGCCCGTGCCGGTGCCGCTGGCCTATCACAGCTTTGGTGGCTGGAAGGCGAGTGCCTTTGGCGATCTTAACCAGCACGGCACCGACTCGATCAAGTTCTGGACCCGCACTAAGACCGTAACCGCCCGCTGGCCCAGTGGCATCAAGCACGGTGCAGAATTCCAGATGCCGACCATGAAGTAGGGCAGGTTGCCCTGCCGTCGAACAATTCATTCAGGGGGGGGAAGTCCCAGCGGTTGAGCGGGGTCATGACCTGTATTGGCGTGAACCGCTCCATATCGGACGGCCGGTGGCGCCCCGTTTCGGAGCCCGATCCTGCAGTCTCCAGGCGAATGGCGCGAACAGCGATGAGCTTGTCCTTTCCTGTGAGATTTGTGACCCTGCGCCTGCCCGGTCTGGTCCATTGTGTTCTGGTTTGTTCACACCCGCCTCAAAAACGGGGTTGCGCTGAACACCCGGATTCTCTATCTGTCCGCGCAGTCGGGGCGTAGCGCAGCCTGGTAGCGCATTTGTCTGGGGGACAAAGGGTCGTCGGTTCAAATCCGGCCGCTCCGACCATTTCACCAAACCGATATTCGGGCCTGTGCCGCCCCCTGCCAGAGCCGGAGCCTGCCATGCCGCTGCAAGTGAGCGACCTGGAAAACGCTCTCCCGCTCTGGTCTGACCTGGCTGGTGCAGAACCTCGGCTCATCAATTATTCCGAGAACCACACCTTTCTGCTGAGCGTGCCGGGGGGCGAAGCCTTCACGCTGAGGGTTCACCGGCCCAACTATCAGAGTGTCGCCAATATCGAGAGCGAGCTGGCCTGGCTGGAAGCCTTGCACAAGCAGACCGATCTCTCCATCCCCGAGCCGGTTGCGGGGCAGAACGGGCGGCTTATTCAGCATTTCACCACGCCATCGGGCGAAATCCGCCAAGGCGTGCTCTTCCACTTCATCAAGGGCCGCGAACCCAGCCCGGACAGCAATCTGGTTGACCTGTTCGCCGTCCTCGGTCGCTATGCCGCGTGCCTGCACCAGCATTCCGTCGCCTGGCCTCGCCCCGCCGGATTCACGCGCCAGGCGTGGACTGCGGCGTCCATCCTCGACGCCGATGGCCTCTGGGGGAACTGGCGGATTGCGCCCGGAGTGACCGACTCAATTCGCCTCTGTCTCAATCGAGCCCAGGACCTGTTGCGCCAACGCCTCGCCAGCTATGGCACCGGCCCGGATCGCTATGGCCTCATCCATGCCGACATGCGGCTGGGAAACCTTCTCGTCGATCAAGACCAGGTCAGTCTCATTGACTTCGACGATTGCGGCTTCTGCTGGTTTGGCTACGATTTTGCCGCCGCCATTTCGTTTCACGAGACGCACAAGGCGGTGCCGACCCTCAAGGCATCTTGGATCGAGGCCTACCAGGCAGTCCGGCCCCTGACCGACCTCGATATCGACATGCTCGATTCCATGGTCATGCTGCGGCGCATGGCCTTGCTGGCCTGGATTGGGTCCCACTCCGAAACCAGCCTCGCCCAGACCCATGTGAGAGGCTTTGCCGAGGGGACTGCCGACCTCGCCGAGCGCTACCTGCGTGGGCCCATCTGGGCCTGACCCGCGGGCGCCACCAGGCGCTCAGTAGGCGTTCTCGGTATTGAACAGCCGGATCGGGGTCAGGATCAGGATGTAGAAGTCCAGCAGGATCGACCAGTGTTCGATATAGTAGAGGTCGTGGTTGACGCGCTGCATGATCTTTTCGATCGTGTCCGTCTCGCCCCGCCAGCCATTGATCTGCGCCCAGCCCGTGATTCCCGGTTTGACCCGATGACGGGCGAAATAGCCTTCGACAGCCTCGTAGTAGAGCTGGTTCGCCGCCTTGGCCTGCAGGGCATGGGGGCGTGGCCCGACGATCGACAGCTCGCCCTTGAGCACGTTGATGAGCTGCGGCAATTCATCGATGGACGTGCGCCGGATGAACTTGCCGACCTTGGTGACGCGCGGATCGTCCTTTGTCACCAGCTTGGCGGCCGACTGGTCCAGCATGTCGGTCCGCATCGAACGGAACTTGTAGATGCGGACCAGCTCGTTGTTGAAGCCATGCCGGTGCTGGATGAAGAAGACCGGGCCCTTGCTTTCGAGCTTGATGGCGATCGCCGTGGCGATCATCACCGGGGAGAGCAGGATGAGTGCCGTCAGCGCGACCGTCTTGTCGAACACCCATTTGAAAACGAGGTTCCAGTCCGAGATGGGCCGGTCTGCCATGTCGAGCACGGGCAGGTCGCCGACGTAGGAATAGGCCTTCTCGGTGAAGCGCAACTTGCTCATATGCGCCGAGAGGCGGATGTCGACCGGCAGAACCCAGAGCTGGGTCAGCATGTCGAGCACGCGCTTTTCGGCAGAAAGCGGCATGGAGACGATCACGAGATCCACCGGGGTCCGGCGGGCGAACTCGATCAGGTCCGACACCCGGCCCAGCTTGTGGCAGCCCGAAACCACATCGGGCGAGCGTTCCCCATCCCGGTCATCGAAGAGACCGAGAAGGTTGATGTCCTTGTCCGAGCCGGCAGCGATCTGCTCGATCAGCAGCGCCGCATCGGCGCCTCCGCCGACAATGACCGTCCGCCGCTTGAGCCGCCCCTGCTGGGTCAGCTTCTGCACCACGCTGCGCAGCAGCAAGCGATAGGCAACCAACAAGGCGGCACCGGAGAGGAACCAGGTCAGCAACCACACGCGCGAGACGAGGTCCCCCGCCTTGAAGAAGAAAATGCCGACCATCAGCACCAGCATCACGCCCACCCAGGCCCCGAGGACCCGGCCAATCTGCGACACGGCCGTGCGATAGACGGCGATGCGGTGCGATCGCGTGCCGTTGAAGGCGATATTGGCGACGAGGACCGTGGCCAATATGACCGGGATGTAGAACCCGTCCTGCGGCGGCTCGACATAGGCGGCATGGATGCCATAGCCCAGGAGCCCCAGCAGCAGCGCCTCAACGATCTGGGCGACGCCTGCAATCACTGCGCCGGAAAGCGTTGGCTCGACCGGTGCGGCAATAATCTCTTCGGCCTTGGCAGACAGGCGAGTATCGCCCGAGGCGTCCTGGCGGGAGGCGTGCTCCTCGATGGCCTTCTTGGGGTCGACGCGATACATGGTGACTTACGACGCTCCTGAATTCGGGCGCCATTGTCACCGGGAGACCTTTATACTCGGTGAAATCTACGCATGAATGACGCGGGAATCGGTCAGTCCGCCTGCCGGTAGAGTGCCTCGATGGCGTCGGCCATATGAGCTACCGAAAACTCAGATCTCACATGCGCAAGACGGTTACGCATCTGATCGGCAGCCTCGTTTGGATTGCGGAGCGCGGTGTCCATCGCCGCTGCCAGCGCGGCGGGATCATCCGGCGCGATCAGCCGGTCGGCGGTCGGTCCGAAAATCTCCGCTATGCCACCCACCCTGGTGGAAATCACCGGCAATTGTGCGGCCGCGGCTTCCATCACCACATAGGGCAGCGATTCGGCCAGCGATGGCACCACGGCGACCCTGCCCATCGCGAAGACCTCGCGCGCCGGGCGGGAGCCGGTAAAGGTGACGCGATCTCCGATGCCGAGCTGGGCGATTCTGTCCTCGAGCGCTGACCGGTCCGGCCCGTCGCCTGCCACGACGAGGGTGGCAGGCGCCCCGTCCGGACGGCGGGTCCGGGCCAGGGCCTCGACCAGTGGGAAGATGCCCTTCAACCTCCGCAGTTCGCCCACGAACACGAAATCGGCGGCACCGGGCCCCGGTGGGACCGGAACGAATTCCTCGGGTCGAAGGCCGTTGTGGATCACCGCGCTTTTGCAGCTCGGCGCGCCGATCAGCGCCGAATAGGTCTTCTGCGCATAGGCGCTTTCGAAGATGATCGCCGAAGTCTTTGCCATCAGCAGGCGTTCGATGCGATGGAACAGTTTTCCCGACGCCTTGTCGGCGGGAAAATGCAGCACCCCGCCATGAGGCGTGTAGAAAACCCTTGCCTTCCCGCGCCCATAGGCGGCGAGACGGGCATAGAAGCCGCCCTTGGCGCCATGTCCGTGGATAACGTCCACGTCCAGTCTTCTGGCCAGTGCGTGCACGGCGAAGGGCGTGGTCAGGTCTGCCCGTCCAAACAGTCGCGGCATGGCAAAGCGGTGGATACCCAGGCTGGCATCGGTTTCCAGTGCCGTGAGCAGGGTCTCGGTCTGCGCGTCATTGGCGAGGCTGTCGACCACGATGCCTACCTGGTGGCCCTTGCCGGCGAGGGCGCGTGTCAGGTCGGCCACGTGTCGGAACAGTCCACCCACGGGTGCACGCAATACCTGCAAGATGCGCAAGTTTTTCCCGTCCACGCCTAGAACCAGCGTTCCTGCACGACGATCGTGTCGCCCGGGAAGATCGGGAAGTCGAGATCGACGGCGCCCTTGACCATTTCATTGCCTTGGCGACGATAGACCACGGCCCGGTCGCGGTCCGCCGTCTCGGTATAGCCACCGGCCGTGCTGATCGCGGCGCGAACGGTCATCCCATAGACATAGGGGAACTGGCCGGCTGTCTTGACCTCGCCCTGAATGAAGAACGGGCGGTACTGGTCGATCTCCACCGCGACGTCGGGATTGCGCATATAGCCATTGGCAAGCGCCCCGGCGAGCCGTTGTGCGGCGTCCTCGGTGGTCACGCCGCGCACTGGCACCGGCCCAACCAGCGGAAAGGCCACCGCGCCCTTGTCGTCGACCTTGTAGGTCTTGCTCAGCTCGGCATCACCGTAGACGGTCACGCGCATGACGTCGCCGGTGTCGAGCAGGTAGGGGCCCTTGGTGTCCACCAGGTAGGTAGCCGGACGTGTCGTCGTGCAGCCAGCGAGCGCCAGCACGGACAGGGCGGCGATAAAGGGTAGCCAGCGCATGAATTTCCCGCGCGTTGTTAACTGAGCCCAATCTGGTCTGGCATGGTTAAGATTTCGCTTATGCGGTCGCAGTTTGCCTACCTGGAAGGCTGGGGGTTAACCCAATATTGACCACATTGCGCGTAGCTCTTCGGTAGTTAGAGGAAGCGCCATGGCCAACGACTCGCAAGCGTTTGACGACGCGCGTATTGATGTTTCAGCCCTGTTTTCGGCCATACTTCGCCGCCTGCCGCGTATCCTCCTGGTCACGCTGGCGCTGCTTGTTGCCACCTTCGTCATTCTGATGTTCCAGCCGCGCCTCTATGAGTCGTCGGCTTCCATTCTCGTCGAGTCGCGTTCCAGCCCCTATGTGCGGGCCTCCAACGAGCAGGCGCCGACCTCCTCCGGCAGTGAGGCGGGCGTCGTTTCGAGCCAGATCGGACTGCTCAAGTCGCGCGATACGCTGCTGGGGGTCATTGATGCCCTGGACCTGCGCTCTGTCCCTGAATTCAACGGTACCGCTGCCGGCCTGTCGCCGCTGGCCATGATCATGCAGGTCGTCGGGCGCCGTCCCGCAACTCCTGACAGCATTGATGAAACCGTGTTGTCCGCTCTCAACGAGCGGCTGGAAGTTTCCCAGGAGCGAGACTCACGGATCATATCGGTGGCGGTCAGTACCACCGACCCTGAACTCTCCGCCCGAATCGCGAATGCAGTGGCTGCGGCGCATGTAGCGCGCCGCGCGCAATTGTCCATTTCCGACACCGCCGATGCATCGGGCTGGCTCCGGGCTGAGATTGAGCGGCTGCGCGTCTCTGTAGAAGAGGCCGAGTCGGCCGTTGCCGAGTTTAGGGTCAACAACGACCTCTTTACCGGCCAGAACAATACCAGCCTGCTTGATCAGCAATTGTCGACCATCGCGTCCCAGATCACCGCAGCGCAGGAGCGCAAGAATGCGGCCATGTCGCGTGCTACGTTGATCCGCGGGCTTATCGAGCGCGACCAGCCTATCGAAGGCGTCCCGGACGTCCGCGAGTCAGTAGTCATCCAGCGCCTCAGCGAAGAGAAGGCGCGCCTCCAGGGCGAGCAGGCGCAGCGCTCGGCCACCCTCCTTGCCAATCATCCCAGCATCCGCGCGCTCAACGCGCAGATTGCCGAGCTCAACAACCAGATTCGCATCGAGGGGAGCCGGGTTGCCGCGGCCCTTGAGGCCGAAGCGCAGATCGAGGCCGACCTTGAAGCCTCCCTTTCGGCAGACCTGGCGCGCGCCAAGTCCTCCGCCTCTCTCGCCACGCGGGATAACGTGACCCTGGACGGTCTGGAGCGTGAGGCCAAGGCGCAGCGCGATTTGCTGGAGGCCTACCTCCTGCGTTTCAATGAAGCCTCCTCGCGCGTCGACACCAATTCCGCTCTGCCGGACGTGCGTGTCATCTCCGAGGCCGCACCGGCGGTCACCCCATCGTCACCCAAGACGTCGCTCATCATGTCGGCAGTCGGGCTGGTTGCCTTTGTGGTCCAGATCGGCGCGGTGGCCTTTGGCGAACTCATGTCCGGTCGGGCCCTGGCGCCGGTTTCCCGCCAGCCCGTCGCCACCGACACGCTTGAGACCTCTCCCTTCGACGAAGCGGAGTTGGAGCCCGAGCAGCGCTGGGAGGCTGAGGTGGATGTTGTCGTTCCCCAGCCTGACGTCCAGGACGGCCCTGTATATGTAGAACCGCAGCCTGCCTACGTCGATCAGGATCCGGTCCACGCGGAGGCAGAGCCAGTCCATGTCGCAGAGGACAGTGATGATCAGCCCGTTGATGCGCCCGCGGAAGCGCCTGCGCCCGTCGCTGCCGCTCCCGCGCCGGTCAGTAAGGCATCCTCGCTGACGGACGCCGCTCGCGCCGCCCTTCGGGAGCTCCGCTCGGGCATGGCCGGACCAGAGGAAGAGGCTCCGTCCGTTCTGCACGCCGCCCCCGCCGAGGTCGATGGCCTCGTGCGCTACTCCGACCTCGTTGCCGACATGGTCCTGGGACGCACGCACCTGTTGCTGCTGGCCGACCACGAAAACGGCCAGGGCAGCCACGCCTTGGCCGAGGACCTGGTGGGAGACGCGCTTTCCAAGGGTCTCAGCGTCGCCCTCATTGACGCCGGCACCGGGCGCCAGACCGACAATCCGGGCATCAGCGATCTCAGCACCGGCAGCGCCAGCTTTGGCGACGTCGTGCAGAAGTCTGCCGATCACGGTTTTGCCGAAGTGACCTGGGGGCAGGGGACCAGCATCGACCGCCGCTCCACCCGGCCACTGACCTTGGCCGAGGCCCTGGGCGACATCTACGAGGTGGTCGTGGTGCTCACCGGTCAGGTCGGCGTGCGCTCAAGCCTGGATGTCTTTGCGGAGCTCGGTGGGCGAATCGTCTTGGTCGCCAACGACGAAGACGGCATCGATCACGCCGCAATAGCTCGGCGCCGACTGGAAGAAGCGGGCCTCGCCCGTGTCGAGATCACCGCCCGCGCCGAATCCGTGGCCGCCTGATCGGGAAGCAAAATGTCCCTCAAATATGCGGCCATCCGCGCCAGCTTCGAACTCCTCTGGCTCACCGGCATGCCGCGGCTGTTTCGGCTGCTGTCGCAATCACGTGGCGTCATCTTCACGCTCCATCGTGTCTTGCCCGACGAGCCGGCTGACTTCGCGCCCAATGCGATCCTGCAGGTGCAGCCCGACTTCCTCGACTACTGCCTCGAGCGTGTTCGGCAACTGGGCATCGACATCGTCAGCATTGACGAGGCCCTTGAGCGGCTGGCCGCGCCGCAGAAGGGGCGACCCTTCATCGTCCTGACCTTTGACGACGCCTACAGGGACAACCTGCAATACGCCCTTCCGGTTCTGCACGCCCATGAGGCGCCCTTCACGCTCTATGTGCCCACCGCTTTCGTCGATGGAGTCGGCGAACTCTGGTGGCAGGCCATCGAGGATATCATCGCTCGCCAGGAGGCTGTGGCCTTCATCGAGGACGGCGAGACCGAGTATGTCGATACGAGGACCGTGGCGCAGAAGAACGACGCCTTCAATCGGCTCTACTGGCGCCTGCGCAAGCTCCCCGAGCCCGAGCGGTTGGCCCTGCTGGCCGAATTCACGACCGCCTATGGCTACGATCTGGCCCGGCAGTGCCGCAACCTCATCATGGATTGGCAGGAACTGCGCCTCTTCGCCGGCGATCCGCTCTGCACCTTGGGCGCACACACGGTTCACCACTATGAACTCGCCAAACTGCCCGAAGGCCAGGCGCGGGACGAAATGATCCAGTCGGTGGACGTTATCGAGGCGCAATTCGGTATCCGTCCGGCACACTTTTCATATCCGCTGGGTGGGCCGCTCTCGTGTGGTCCCCGCGAATTCGCCTTGGCCCGCGATCTCGGCTTTCGTAGTGCCGTGACTACGCGCCCTGGCGGGCTTTACCCGCATCACCTGCAGACGCTGACGGCGCTGCCCCGCGTATCGCTCAACGGATACTTTCAAAATCGCCGTTATGTCGATGTTTTTGCTAGCGGTGGTCTATTCACTCAGCTCGGCAAACTCATGAAATGACTAGCCGCCGAGCTTTCCGCTCATCAGGCTTGTCGCCATGAAGACCGCATAGGTCAGCCCACCGCCAATGGCGAGCGGACGCGCCCAGGTGGCCGGAATTGGGGTGATCTTCGCCATGCCGAGCGCGGCCAGTGCCAGCAGCAGCCAGCACAGTGAGTGGAACCACCGCAGCACGACCCAGGTCGCGCCGGTCGTGCCGTGGCTGGTATCGACCACCAAATAGACCGCCATCACGCCGAGCGCGGCCAGCGCCAGCACCGACCACGGAATGCCCCAGAGTCGTTCCGCCAGCATCCTATCCATTGGACTTGGCCCCATCCGGGCGCGCCATCCACTTGATCAGTGGCATGGCGGGCAGCACCCAGCCCATCCCGGCTACTATGAAGAAGCCGATCAGCACCAGCCCGGGCAGGCCCTCTGGCAGCAAGAGATAGATCCAGGTGGCCAGGACCGACCAGGCGACAATCGAGCCGACCAGCAGGAAGGCGCCTATCAACTTGCGGTTACGCTGGGTCATGTGCGGCATCTGGACTGTTGCGGGACGTGGTGGCGAGGATTACCACTCCGCCACATTGATCGAAACCGGAATAAAGCCGTGACCGCCATGCAAGATGCCGCACCGGGCCAAGTAAGCTATGCCAGCGACCGCCTGCGTCCCGTCCGCATCTGGCTTTATTCACTGGCCGCCTTCGTGCTGCTCATAGTGGTGGTCGGCGGCATCACCCGCCTTACCGAATCCGGCCTCTCCATTACGTCCTGGAAGCCGATTTCCGGCGTCATCCCGCCCCTTAACCAGGCCGAGTGGGAAGCCGAGTTCGAGGCCTACAAGCAGATCCCGCAATATTCCGTCGTCCATTCCTGGATGAGCCTGGACGACTTCAAGTTCATCTTCTTCTGGGAATGGTTCCACCGCCTCTTGGCGCGTGCCTTGGGGCTGGTCTTTCTCGTCCCCTTCGTCATCTTCCTGTTCCAGAAGCGCCTGTCGCGCGATCTGGCCCTGCCGCTTTTCGGCCTCTTCATCCTGGGCGGCTTTCAGGGTGCCCTGGGCTGGTGGATGGTCACTTCGGGCCTCACCGAGCTGACGTCCGTGTCCCAGTACCGCCTGGCAGCCCATCTTACGGCGGCGTCTTTCCTCTTCGTTGCGCTGGTCTATGTGGCGCGCTCGCTGTCGCCCGGCCGGGTATTGGGGCGCGTGACATCCTTCCACATGACCACTGGTGTCGTGTTGCTGGTCGCCATTGTTCTGCAGATCGGGGCAGGGGCCTTCGTCGCTGGTCTCGATGCCGGCATGGGCTACCAGACCTGGCCGCTCATGGATGGGGCAATCATCCCCAACGGTCTCTTCGCCATGGACCCGGCTTGGCGCAACTTCTTCGAGAACGCCCTGACGGTGCAGTTCATCCACCGCGGCATCGCCTATCTCATCGTTGCCTATGTCGGCTGGCTGATCTGGCGCCGCTACAAGGATGGCGGTTTCGGCGGCGTGCACGGGTGGCTGCCGCGCATCGGCGTCATCGTGCTGCTGCAGGTGGGTCTCGGCATTGCCACGCTACTGGCTAGCGTTCCCATCAGCCTCGCCGTGGGCCATCAGTCGCTTGCCTTCATGCTGGCTGGCCTGTCTGTCGCCTACATTGCCGACATGCGCAGGGTGCGGTAATATAATACCGCATTTGTAAATCATTGATTTCACTATTGAAATTATTCGGTGTTGACGAGGCGCGGAATCTCCCATAGAGACGCCGCCGAACTGGCCGGTCCATGCGTGGGCCGGCTGCTTGAATTTTGAGGAATTCGATTATGAGCACGTACTCGGCAAAACCGAGCGAGATCGAAAAGAAGTGGGTCCTGATCGACGCCGAAGGGCTGGTCGTGGGTCGCCTGGCTTCGATCATCGCCTCGCGCCTGCGCGGCAAGCACAAGCCCACCTTCACCCCCCACATGGACATGGGTGACAACATCATCGTCATCAATGCCGACAAGGTGAAGCTGACCGGTCGCAAGCTCGACCAGCACCGCTTCTACTGGCACACCGGTTTCCCCGGTGGCATCAAGGACCGCACCGCGCGCGAGCTGCTGGAAGGCCGCTATCCGAACCGCGTCCTTGAAAACGCGGTTCGCCGCATGATGCCGGGTGGTCCGCTGACCCGCGCCCAGCTCAAGAACCTGCGCGTCTATGCCGGTTCCGAGCACCCCCACGAAGCGCAGAACCCGACCAAGCTCGACGTCGCTGCGATGAACTCCAAGAACGTCCGGGTGAAGTAACATGGCCGAAACCATCAACTCCCTCGAAGACCTCGGCACCTCTGCCGCCGCTCCGGTCAACGCCGCACCGGTCCATGTCCAGAAGCTCGACAGCCTCGGCCGCGCCTATGCCACCGGCAAGCGCAAGAACGCCGTCGCTCGCGTCTGGATCAAGCCGGGCAAGGGCACGCTGACCATCAACGGCCGCGAGTTCGCCAAGTACTTCGCCCGTCCGGTTCTGCAGCTCATCGTCAAGCAGCCGATCGTCGCCTCCGACCGTCTCGACCAGTATGACGTCAACGTCACCGTCGCCGGTGGTGGTCTGTCCGGTCAGGCCGGTGCCGTTCGTCACGGCATCTCCAAGGCTCTCACCTACTTCGAACCCGCCCTGCGCCCGGTTCTGAAGAAGGGTGGCTTCCTGACCCGCGACAGCCGCGTTGTCGAGCGTAAGAAGTACGGCAAGGCCAAGGCCCGCCGCTCCTTCCAGTTCTCCAAGCGCTAATCGCTGGATCGAACCGATCTCAAAGGGCCGCGAAAGCGGCCCTTTTCTTTCGACTCTTGTGCCCGAGTGCCCGCAGCGGCGGACAGGGGGTGGCCCGCTGTGGCATTGCACCTATATCAGGCCTGTTCCTAACGAGCCTCACCCATGCCCAGCCTCGTCACCCGCTTCCATCTTCTGCTTTTCGGCGTCACCCTTGCCATTGCCGGCGTCGCCATCATGCATGTCCCCGATGGCTTCGCTTTCCCGGCCCATTGGCAGGGCAGCAGCGCCGACTGGCTGTGGCCCCGCGACCTGGCGCTGGCCGTGGCGCCGCTCGTCGAACTGGTGCTGATGGGTGCCTTCTTCATGCTCGGCTGCGCCCTGACGAAAAATCATCTCGCCAAGACCCGCCACATCCTCGATCCGGCCCTGACCCTGCTGCTGGCTGTCGCCACGTCCGGTCAGTTTGGCCTGCTGCTCATCGGCATCGGTTCGGATTTCGACATGTTCCGCATCACTGTCGGTGGCCTGGCCGCCACGCTTCTGGTCCTGGCCGTGGTGATCTTCGAGGCCGAACGCCATTCCTATGCCGGGTTGCGCATGCCGTGGCCGATCCGGTCCGACCGTGCCTGGACCATTGTGCACCGCGCAAGCGGACTTGCCGCTGGTGTCGCCGCACTGGCCCTGGCATGGCTCGCCTGGATCGATCCGGGTCCCGGTGTCCTCTCCCTGGCCATGGCCGTGAGTCTCGTCGCATTGCCGCTCTTTGCCGCCGCGGTGACTCTTCTTGTGAGGACGATGCGATAAGCCTTTGCTGCTGCAAAGGCTTCTCCGGGCAGAAAAATTCATGCGAGTGCGGCTACAACGCAATGCCATGCGCTGCAACGGGACCACGGGAGGCGTAGTGTCTGGCCAATCGTGAGGCTCCGTGCTCAAGTTTTGGGCATTGAGTCTCCGGACACTGAAAGGCTTTTCCCATGCCCACGACTGTATCGGCCAGCGCCACGCCGCGCGCGCCAAAACCACTTTACCTCAATTTCGGCTTCCAGGTCCTGGCCGCAATGGTCATCGGCCTCATCCTCGGTTACATCGCCCGCACCATGGGACCGGATGTCGCTGGCAATGCCAACTGGCTGACCCAGACCCTCTCGACCGTCGGTTCCTCTTTCGTGTCGCTGCTGCGCGCGTTGGTGCCGGTTCTCGTCTTCACCGCCATTGTTGCCTCCATCGCCAACCTCCGCGAACTCAATAATGCCGCCAAGCTGGTCTGGCAGACGCTGCTCTGGTTCGCCATCACCGCGCTCATCGCCGTGGCGATCGGCATCGCGCTTGGCCTCATCATCCAGCCGGGCCTCAACACCGCCGTGGCTGCTGAAGCCGCCCGCGCGCCGTCCTCTACCGGCTCCTGGCTCGACTTCCTCAAGGGCCTGATCCCGTCGAACTTCATCGGCCTGCAGGCTTCGACCCGCGTCACCGACAGTGGTGCGACCACCAGCCTCAACTTCAACGTGCTGCAGATCCTGATCGTCTCGATCGTCATCGGCATCGCGGCCCTGCGCGTCGGCCCGGCGGCCGATCCGTTCCTCGCCTTCAACCGCTCCTTCCTCAAGATCATCCACAAGGTCCTCTGGTGGGTCATTCGCCTCACGCCCATCGGCACGATCGGTCTGCTCGGCAATGCCGTTGCCGTCTATGGCTGGGACGCCCTGGCCCAGCTCGGCTGGTATGCGGCGGCCATCTATATCGGCCTGCTGCTGGTGCTCTTCGTGGTTTATCCGGCCCTGTTGCAGCTTCATGGGCTCAATCCCATCCGCTACTTCCAGAGTGCATGGCCGGCCATCCAGCTCGCCTTCGTCTCGCGTTCCTCTATCGGCACCCTGCCGGTCACCGAACGCATCACCGAGAAGAACCTCGGCGTGCCGCGTGAATACGCCGCCTTCGCCGTGCCGCTGGGCGCCACGACCAAGATGGATGGTTGCGCGGCGATCTATCCGGCGATTTCGGCCATCTTCGTAGCGCAGTTCTTCGGTATCTCGCTCGGCATCGAGCACTACCTGCTGATCATCTTCGTTTCGGTCATCGGTTCGGCCGCGACCGCCGGCCTCACCGGCGCCACCGTCATGCTGACCTTGACGCTCTCCACCCTCGGCCTGCCGCTCGAAGGCGTCGGCCTGCTGCTCGCCATCGACCCCATCCTCGACATGGGCCGCACGGCGGTCAACGTGGCTGGCCAGGCGCTGGTCCCGACCATCGTCGCCAAGCGCCAGGGCATCCTCAACCAGGCTGTCTATGACAACGGCAAGGCCATTGAGGATCTCGATGTGGAAGCCGTCCCGGCCGAGTAGGTCTCGATATCTCCGAAACAATAAGGGAGGCTCCGGCCTCCCTTTATTTTTTGACTGCAGTCCGTATTGTCGAGATGCTGGAGGGTGCGTGGATGTATTTTAAGAAGGCGATTCTTAGTCTGGTGATGACGCTTGTGGGAACGGGTATGACTTTCGCCCAGATCTCTCCGATGAAGCCCGAGGGTTGGACGGATCTGCAGGCCTGGTCGCATGGCCTCGGGCTCATCGTCAACGGACAGCGGATGTGCGGTCTCAACTATGATCAAGCCAAGATCGACGAGCACTACGCGATGACTGCAAACGTCAGCGGCTTGAGTATCGCGACACTCCGCCAAGCGGCAGCAGAATGGGCAGATATCCAGGCGCCTCACGTCACCCGCGAGACCTGCCAAACGGCACGCAAGATCGCCTATCGGAACGGCTGGCTGGACTGATCCGCGCGCCTAGCGCCACCCCACCATCAGCTTTTCCAGCCCGTGGAAGTGATAGACATTGCCGTAGCGCGGCGGCTCCACGATCCTGAGCTTCGGAAGCCGCTGGAACAGCACCCCCATCGCCTCCTGCAACTCGATCCGCGCCAGCGGCGCGCCGATGCAGAAGTGGATGCCGGCGCCGAAGCTGACATTGGCGCCATCGGTTCGGA
>CBFGPB010000021.1:0-16751 GCA_965650545.1 uncultured Devosia sp.
AGATGAAGAAGGCGTCGGCGGCGAGGAATTTGGGCACGACCAGGGGCAGGATGGTGTCGACCCAGCCGATGCTGCGGAACAGCACATATTGGGGAATGAGCGTCACCTGGTAGGGCAGCATCAGGGTCATCAGCATGAGCGCGAACCACAGGCGCCGGCCGCGGAATTCGAGGCGGGCAAAGGCGAAAGCGGCCAGCGAGCAGGCGGCGACATTGCCGATGACGGCAAGGAAGGCAATGACGAAGCTGTTGGTGAAGAAGACCGAGAAGCTGACGCGCAACCCGTTCCAGCCGCGGATATAGGCGTCGAGGCTCCATTCGGACGGCCAGAGGCTGGCCGAGGTGAAGATCTCGTTTTCCGGACGCACGGAAGCCGAAAGCATCCAGAGCAGCGGATAGAGCATGAGGATGGACGCGGCCATGAGCGCGACATGGCTCAGCACCGAAACCAGCTTCTTGCGCCAGGCGGGGACCTCGCCGGTGACGACCGTCAATTTCATCGGCGTGTCAGTCATCGTAGTGCACCCAGTACTTGGACGTCAGGAAGGAGAAGGCCGTAAAGAGCGCGACCAGCGCCAGGAGCACCCAGGCCAGCGCCGAGGCATAGCCCATGCGGAAGAAGCCGAAGGCCTCCTGGTAGAGATAGAGGGTGTAGAACAGGGTCGAATTGATCGGATTGCCCGTGCCGCCGGAGATGATGAAGGCCGGGGTGAAGCTCTTGAAGGCCTCGATGGTCTGGATGATGGCGTTGAAGAAGACGACCGGCGTCAGCAGCGGCAGGGTGATCTTCCAGAACTGGCGCCACTTGCTGGCGCCATCGAGCGAGGCGGCCTCATACATGTCCTGCGGGATCTGCCGCAGACCGGCGAGGAAGATGATCATGGGCGAGCCGAACTGCCAGATGGACAGGACGATCAGGGTCCAGAGCGAATAGTTGGGATTTGAAATCCAGCTCGGCCCGATAATGCCGAACAGAGCGAGAAACTTGTTGACCAGGCCATCGGCGGCAAAGATCTGGCGCCAGAGAATGGCAATGGCAACCGAGGCGCCGAGCAGGCTCGGCAGGTAGAACAGCGCGCGGTAGAAGGAGAGCCCCTTCATGCCGCGGTTGAGCAGCAGCGCCACGCCCAGGGCGAAGGCCAGCTTGAGCGGCACCGAGAAGATCACGAAGAACATCGTCACCCGCATGGAGGTGGCGAACTTCGGATCGGCGGTGAACATGCGCACGTAGTTGTCCACGCCGGCCCAGCGCGGGGCGGTCAGCAGATCGAAATGGGTGAAGCTGAGGTAGAGCGAGGAGACCATCGGCCCCAGCGTCAGGCCGAAAAAGCCGATCAGCCAGGGCAGAAGGAAGAGATAGCCGGCGGCATCGCGCTGCATGAAGCGAGCGAAGAAGCCGGGAGAAGTGGCCGCGCGCTCCCCTTCGGAAGCGCCGGAGTCAAGAGAGCGCGCGGTCATCGTGGATCAGGCCCGGCTGAGGATGGCGGTCGCGCCGCTCACCAGTTCGGCACCGGCCTGCTCGGGCGTCTTGGCGCCAAAACCGACTTCCTGACCAAGGGTCCGGATCAGCGAGGAGTCCACTTCACCAGCGGCAGCCGGCGGCGGCGGCGGCAGCGGGCCGAGCAGGTCACCCAGATTGGCCACGAAGTTGAGGGCGATCTGGTTGGCTTCGTCGAGCGTCGGGGCGACGATGTCGCGGGTGCCCGGCAGGCAGGGGATGCCGCGTTCGACGCCCAGGATCTTGGCCGCTTCCGCGTCGGAGACGAAGAAGTTGAGGAAGTCGGCAGCCGCTTCCTGATTGGCCGACGAGGTGGCGACCGAGAAGAACATGGACGGCTTGCGATAGTGACCGCCGCCGACACCCTCGGCGATGCGCGGATAGCCCACCATGTCGAGACGATCGGGGATAAGGCCTTGGAACGCCACGAGCTGGTTGGAGTTGGACGGCATCAGCGCTGCCTTGCCAGTGACCAGCATGGTCGATTCCAGCGGGCCGGTATCGAGCGCCTGGTCCTCGGCCGAGACGCAGACGCCGGCGGCGCGCAGATCGGCCCAGAGCTGGTACCATTCGGTGGCGTCGGCCTCGTCGAAGCCAAGCTTGCCGTCGGCGGTGTAAAGGGCCTTGCCGCGCTGGCGCAGCCAGTTGTCGAGCATGGGTTCGGAATAAGAGCCGTCGGCAATGGCCTTCATGCCGCCGCGGATATTGGCCGCCTTGAAGGCCTCACCGATCTCGCGCAGCGTATCGAGGGTCCAGTCGTTGGTGGGGATGGCCACGCCGGCCTCTTCGAAAGCAGCGGTGTTGATCAGCATGGCCACCGAATTGGCGCCGAGCGAGACGCCATAGAGCTTGCCATCGACCTTGCCGCCTTCGAGCTGGTCCTCGTCGAAGCCGGCTTCGGCCAGCTTGGCGCCGAGCTCGTCGATGGGCGCAATGGCGTTGCGCTTGGCGTATTCGACGATGTAGCGGTAGTCCATCTGGATAATGTCGGGCGCATTGCCGCCAGCGGTCTGGGTGGCAAGCTTGGGCCAGTAATCGCCCCAGGCGAGGAATTCGCCTTCGACAGTGTTGCCCGATGCGGCCTCATAGAGGTCAACCACGCCATAGGTCCGGTCGGCACGGTTCTGGCCACCCCAGAAGATCAGGCGCAGATCGGCGCCCTGTGCGAATGCCGGGCCCACACCAGCGGCGCCAGCCGCCAGCAGAGCCGAAGATCCCATCAGGAACTGACGGCGTCCAAGTCGAATTGTCATGTCTTTCCTCCCATGAACTGTTGTCGTTCCGCCGCGCGGAACTTGAGTGACCAGCGGCCTCCCCGCAGCTAAGTCACCAACTGGTTACTACGTTAGGGCCTCGGATGCGGTTGTCAATCATCAAAGGTCCCGGAATTTGTGCGAAGAGCGAGCACACCTGAATAACCAGCCGGTTACGCCCATACCACACAAGCTGCGCCCGCGGCAACAATCTTGTATGGAAGTTTCACCGTCACACCCATTTCCTTTCGGGGCCCTTTCGCGGCGCCCCAAGGCTAAGGGTGGATCTGGCGGCTGACCGGTCTCGTCAGTTGGCTGCCATCTCCTCTCGCTGCAGACACTGGCGCAAAAACGTCGATTGGAAAACTACGAAATTTCGGAGACACTATAGAGAAAATCTATGGCAAACCGAAAGGGACGGACATGGACAAGCTTCTGACCCAGTTTCTCGCCGTTGCCGATGCCGGCTCGCTGAGCGGCGCGGCGACCGCGCTGTTCATCACCCAGCCGACCTTGAGCTTCAACATGAACAAGCTCGAACAGACAGTCGGCGCGCCCCTGTTCGACCGCTCGTCACGCGGCATGCAGCTGACCCGCTATGGCGAGACGCTCTATGAAAATGCCCGTCTGATGCAGCGGCTCTATGACAATACGCTCAACGCCATTGCCGACCAGAAGCGCGGCACGGAAAGAGGCATGTCCATCGGGTCGGGCTATTCGTGGTGGACCATGTTCCTGCGGGATATGGTTATCCAGTATCAGCGCGAATTCCCCAAGGCGCCGGTGCAGATCAGCTTGGGCAACCAGCTGCGGCTGATGGATCAGATGCTTTCGGGTGACATTTCCATGTTCCTGGCCCATGAGATCGACGGGCTCAGCGGTGCCATCGGCACCGATTTCGTACCCCTGACCCGGGTCTACAATGCCTTTTTCGTTCGCCAAGACCATCCTCTGCTCGGCCAACCGCGGAGCCTGGCAGATATCGACACCTATCCCATTGTGATCAGCTCGCTGGCCGAAAGCCGGCATGAGCGCTTCTTCGACCCGGCCCGGCGGCGGACCCGGGTCGAGACCGTATTCGATCGCACCAATGTCGCATTCCGCACCAATTCGCTTGCCGCCTGCGTCGACTACGCCCTGGCCACCGACGCCGTCCTGGTTCACACGCATGTGATGCGCGACGACTTCCGCAAGCGCGGCCTGTTCGAGGTGACACAGCGCGATGAGCCCCGCAGGGCCGTCACCGGCATCTATGTGCTCAAGGAACGCCGCGGGGAGGAGCGGGTGGAGGATCTGATCAACCGCATCACCGCGGCTTGCCACGCGGCGCTGCCTTCGTGGCGGCAGACCGAATTGCCCCTGCCGACCGAATAGAAACGGGCCATATTCCGCTCCCATTCCACAAGCTGACATGTTAGCAAAATGGCATGCAGCAAGCCTCTCCATCATCGCTCCAGCCCCATGCTCCAGCGCCTCATCGCCTCGCCGCAGGCGAGCGCGTCGCGGCCCGCCTCAAGGGGCAGATCAGGGGCGCCATCCACACCGACCCGTTGATGACCTATGCCTGGAGCGGTGATGCCAGCTCCTACCGGCTGATTCCGGCGGTGGTGGTGTTCGTCAATTCCGAAGACGAGGTGCGCGCCGTGTTCAAGGCGGCGCGGGCGGAGGCCCTGCCGGTGACCTTCCGCGCGGCCGGCACTTCCCTCTCGGGCCAGGCCGTGACCGATGGCGTGCTCGCGGTGCTGGGCGATGGCTGGCGCAAGCTCTTCATCCATCCCGGCGCCGAACAGATCACGCTGGGGCCGGCGGTGATCGTGGCCGAGGCCAACAGGGCGCTGAAACCGTTCAACAAGAAGATCGGGCCAGACCCGGCCAGCCAGGCGACCTGCAAGATCGGGGGCGTGGTCAGCAACAATTCATCGGGCATGTGCTGCGGGGTGGCCCAGAACACCTATCACACCATGGCGCGCCTGCGGATCGTGCTTACCGACGGCACCATGCTCGACAGCGGTGACGCGCAGAGCCGCGACGCGTTCCGGGTAACCCATGCCGGAATGCTCGATGAGTTGCACCGGTTGCACCACGAGATTGCTGCCGATGCGGAGCTCACGGCGCTGATCCGGCACAAATACCGGATCAAGAATACGGTGGGCTATTCGCTCAATGCGCTGGTCGACTATCACGACCCGCTCGACATTCTCATCCACCTCATGGTGGGCTCGGAGGGCACGCTCGGCTTTGTTTCCGAGGTGACCTACAACACCGTGCCCGAGCACCCGTTCAAGGCGACCGGGCTCATCCCCTTCCCCGACCCGCAGTCGGCCGGTCGGGCCATTATCGAAATGGCCAATGGCGGGGTGCAGGTGACGACCGGCATCACGGCGGCCGAATATATCGAGCGGCGGGCGCTGGCCACGGTGGAGCACCTGCCACCCATGGCCCCGCTCCTGCCCTGGCTGACGGATAATTCTCCGGCCGTGCTGATCGACGTCACCGCGCCCGATGAAGCCACGCTTCTCGCCGAAATCGCCAGGACAGAGGATCTGCTGCGGCGCCATGGCGCGACGCATATTGATCTCAGCCGCGACGAGCATCGCAGCCACGCTCTTTGGGATATCCGCAAGGGCTTCTTCACCTCGGGCGGCGCCATGCGGCCCAAGGGCACATCGATGCTGACCGAGGACGTGGCGGCGCCGATCGAGCGGCTGGCCGATTTCGTCGTCGACATGCGCAACCTGCTCGACGCCCATGGCTATGAGGACGCAATCATCTTCGGTCATGCCCTGGCGGGGAACCTGCACTTCCAGATGAGCGACAATTTTGCGGAGGATGGCGCGGCCGAAAAGTTCGACACCTTCAACCGGGAGCTGAGCGAGCTGGTTTCGGTACGCTATGGCGGCTCGCTCAAGGCCGAGCATGGCACGGGGCGGGCGATTGCCGCCTTTGTGGAGGCGGAATGGGGACCCAAGGCCTATCGGATCATGCATGAGATCAAGGCCATCTTCGATCCGGAAAAACTGCTCAATCCGGGCGTGCTGCTCAACGATGACCCCAAGATCCATGTGAAGAACCTCAAGGTCATGCCGCTGGCCGACGAGATCATCGACCTCTGCATCGAATGCGGTTTCTGCGAGCCGGCCTGCCCCAGCCACCATATGACGCTGACGCCACGGCAGCGGATTGCCGTGACCCGCGAAACGGCGCGGCTGCGCGCCACCGGGGAGGATCCAGCGCGCCTCAAACGGTTCGAGGCGGACTTCCAGTATGCCGGCATGGATACCTGCGCGGCCTGCAATCTCTGCTCGCTCAGGTGCCCGGTGGGCATCGAGACGGGGACCCTCATCCTGAGCGAGCGGGCAAAGCGGCGCGGGGCGACGGCACATTCCACGGCCCGGTTTGCCGCGGATCATCGGGGCGCGGTGGAGACGATGATGCGTGGCGGCGTGGCGCTGGCCGATGCGGCCCGTGTCGTCATTCCCGCCCCAGCTGTCGAAGCGATTACCGAGACCGCACGGCGGCTGACCGGCAAACGCGTGCCGCGCGTGTCGCGGGCACTGCATCACGGGCCGGGCGCGCCCAAGGCGCGGGAGACAAGGCAGGACCCGCGCAAGACCGGCTTCCCGGTGCCGATCGCGCAGAGCGGCCGGCCGCAAGTCGTCTACTTCCCCGCCTGCCCCAGCCGCATGTTCGGTGCGCCCAAAACCCGGCACGGGCTGCTCGACACGCCCGCGGCGATGATCGCGCTGCTTGAGCGGGCCGGGTATGACGTCATCGTGCCCCACCACCTCAATGGCCAGTGCTGCGGCCAGCCGTTCCAGTCCAAGGGTTTTCCCGAGGAGGCGCAAAGGGTCGGCGGAGAACTGAAGGCCGAGCTGTCGGTCCTGGCCGAGGCCGGCCGGCTGCCAGTGGTCACCGATGCCTCGACCTGCGCCAAGCATTTGAGGGAGTTTCCCGGTGACGCGGCGGTCGCCGATTCCGCGCAGTTCCTCGCCCAGCATGTGCTGCCGAAACTGACCATCACGCAAAGACTGCCGGTGGTCGCCGTGCATCACAATTGCTCGGCGCAGCGCCTGTTCGAGCAGCCGATGACCGAGGCGATCGCCCAGGCCTGTGCTGACAAGGTCGCCGTGCTCTCTTCGATCACCTGTTGCGGCTATGCGGGAGACAAGGGCCTGTTCGTGCCAGAACTCAATGCGCATGCGACAAGGCGCGTCGGGAACGACATTCCGGATGGGTGCGAGCTGGGCGTGTCGACGGTCTCGACCTGCGCGTCGGGGCTCACCGAGCATGCCGGTTTGCCCTTCGTGGGGCTGGCGAGTTTGCTGGAGTGGGCGAGTAGATAGAGATCGAAAGTCACCCCACCCTAAATGCCTTCCCCTCAAGGGGAGGGACAGAGGGTGGGGTGATCTGTGTACTACCTATTCCGCTGCCTGCTTGTCCGCTTCGCTGCGCTGGTCGGTGATAGCCAGGGGCTCGACAGCGACGATCTGGTCGCGCTTGCGGTGGATGCGCAGACGCTTGATGCGGCGGCTGTCGGCGGCCAGGACTTCGAATTCGAAGCCATCAAGGCCATTGACGCGCTCGCCCCGCTTGGGGACGTGGCCGGCCAAGTCGAAGACCAGACCGCCAATGGTATCGACATCCTCGGCGTGATCGCCGGGATCGAAATCGGGACCGATCAGGGCCTGGACGTCCTCGAGCTCGGCACGAGCATTGGCGACATAGACGTCCTCGCCGACCTTGCGGATCAGAGCCGCTTCGGTGACGTCGTGTTCGTCCTCGATCTCGCCCACCACGGCCTCAAGCAGGTCCTCGATGGTCACGAGGCCATCGGTACCGCCATATTCGTCGACGACAATGGCCATATGAGTGCGGCTGGCGCGCATGGATTGCAGCAGGTCGGCAGCCGGCATGAAGGTTGGCACGAACATGGCCTTGCGCAGGATGCCCAGCTTGCCGATCTTCTGCCGGAGCGCGGTCGAGAGCAGCTTTACCGGCACGTCCTTTTCCGGATCGGTCACCGGCTCGGTGATCTTCTGCAGCGCGTCCTTGATGTGGATGAAGCCAACAATGTTGTCGAGCCCATCCTCGTAAACGGGCAGGCGCGAATGCCCCACCTGGCGGAAACGCGCGAGAAGGGTTCCCAGATTGATGTCGGCGGGAACGGCCTGAATGTCCGAGCGCTCCACCATGACGTCGTCGATCGACACCTTGGAGAGTTTGAGGACATTCTGCAGGATGAGCTTTTCGCTTTCGGAAAAGTCCGCTGTTTCGGGACTGCCGCTCTCCTCCAGCGCGACCTGCAGGTCATCGCGCAGCGACACCGTCGTCCGCGCCATCAGGCTGCGGATGCGGTTCCACAGGCTCGGCCCCCGCATTGCAACGGGGGCGGGACTAGAGGGAGGCTCCGGGTTTTCGGCCACCCTTGGGGCCTTGGTTTGGCTATCGTTCATTCATCTCATGCCGCCACGACGACGGCTGTTATCTGTCCAACGGGACGGAAATGCCCCCGCATAGTCGGGGGTTCCGGCGAGACCTAATCGGCATAGGGATCATCGATCCCAAGCCCCGCCAGTATCTGGGTTTCCAGCCCCTCCATTTGAAGGGCTTCTGCCTCATCGAGATGATCATACCCCAAAATGTGCAAAAAGCCATGCACCATAAGGTGGGTGAAATGATCCTCAAGGCTCTTGCCCAGATCGGCCGCCTCGCGCTCGAGGGTTTCGCGGGCGAGGGTAATGTCCCCCAGGATGCCCACGACCGGAGCGAAAGGCTCGATCTGGGGAAAGCTCAGCACGTTGGTGGAGGAGTCCTTGCCGCGCCACTGGGCGTTCAATTCGCGCTGCTCGGCGTCGTCGGTCAGGAGCACCGAAATCTCGGCCGCGCCCTTGATCTTCGGCTTGGCCCCGGCCAGCGCCGCCAGCACGGCCTTTTCGGCCAATGCATCGAAGTGGTCGGGCCAGCCATCCGCATTGCGGATGACTGCTATTTCAAGAGGTGGCGTTGCGGGCATAGAGACTTTCTTCGCCGTTTGGAGCTGAGCTTTGGCTCAGCCCCGGGGTGCAACTCCCAGCGTCCGCGCCAGCCCTTCGGTGTCGCCATCCTTTTGAGCCAGACGGCGGGCCGTGTCCGCCTCATAAGCCCGAACGATGCGGCCGACAAGCGCGTGGCGCACCACATCCTTGTCGTTGAAGCGCGAAATGTGGACGCCTTCGACGCCATCGAGCAGGTGCACGGCCTCGACCAGGCCCGACTTTTCGCCGCGCGGCAGGTCGACCTGGGTCGGGTCGCCGGTGACGATCATCTTGGAGTTCTCGCCCAGGCGGGTGAGGAACATCTTCATCTGCATCGAGGTGGTGTTCTGCGCCTCGTCGAGGATCACCACGGCATTGGAGAGCGTGCGGCCGCGCATGAAGGCGAGCGGGGCCACTTCGATGATGCCGGAGGTGATGCAGCGCTCGACATTTTCGGGCTTCATCATGTCGTAGAGCGCGTCGTAGAGCGGGCGGAGATAGGGATCGACCTTCTCCTTCATGTCGCCGGGCAGGAAGCCGAGGCGCTCGCCGGCCTCGACTGCGGGGCGGGACAGGATGATGCGGTTGATGTCACCGCGCTCCAGAAGGGACGCGGCATGGGCCACGGCCAGATAAGTCTTGCCGGTACCCGCCGGGCCGACGCCGAAAACCAGTTCCGAGCGCTCCATGGCCCGCATATAGGCGTCCTGCGCCGGGGTCCTGGCAATGATGGTGGATTTGCGCGTCGCAATCTGGGCCATGCGCACCTTGCCCTTGCGCTCAAGCGTCGGGAGGGTCAGCTGGCTATCCTCGGTCTCGATCATGCGGATAACCGCATCGACATCGGCAATGTCCATGCTTCGGCCCTCTTCGAGGGTGGCATAGAGAGATTCGAGCACCCGGCGGGCCTGATCGACCTTACTGGCCGCGCCCTTCAACAGCACATGATTGCCGCGCGGGGTGGCGCTGACGGCAAGGCGCTGTTCGATAAGGGCGAGGTTCTGGTCGAAATCGCCATAGAGCTGGGCAGCCAGGCGATTGTCTTCAAAGGCGAGTTCGAGTTGCGATGCGAGGGCGTTATCGGCGGTGGGTGGCAAGTGCCTGCTCAAACTTTCTCGGCTCCCGAAGGGGGCGCCGCGGAGCGCAGCGCCCAGTGCAATAACGAGGCTAGGCTGATTTGGGTGCCTTGTCTGTAGCAATATTGTGACGAAGACTACTGTTCACAAGACGATCCTATCGCGCCAAACCACCATCCTCGGCAAAGTCCCCCAGATACTGGATCAGCGCATCGATCTCGGCGCGGTCGGCCATGCCGGCATAGGCCATGGATGTGCCGGGAAAGGCGTGGGCCGGTTTCTTGAGATATTGCAGGAGGCGTTCGGGGGTCCAGACTTCGCCGGCCTCCCGGGCGGCGTCGAGCGCGGGGGAATAGTCATAGTCCTTGAGGCCGCCAATGGTGCGGCCGACAACGCCATTGAGATGCGGGCCGAGCTTGTCGGGTGGGTCGACGCCAATGGAATGGCAGACCGCGCAGGCTTTTGCGGTGAACAGCGCAGAGCCGTCCTGGGCCAGGGCGGAATGCGCGAGAAGAAGAAACGGAATGGTCAGAAGCCGCATGACACCCTCCAGCAGTCGTGAAGACTGAAGCGAGTGTCCGTCGCGGCCCCTGTTATGGCAAGCCCACGCGGCCGCTCGTCACGCCGCCACGGCCTGCTTCAGCCGACCGACCAGCGAATTGGTGCTGGTGCCGACAATCTCTACCTCGTGGATCGCGCCGATGAGATCGGTGCTGCCTTCGAGATGCACGGCTTGCAAATAGGGTGAGCGGCCGCCGACCTGGCCGGGCATGCGGCCGGGACGCTCGATCAGCACGGGCAGTGTCTTGCCGACGCAGGAGGCGTGGAAGTCGGTGGTCTGCTGGTTGACCAGTTCCTGCAGGCGATAGAGGCGCTCGGTCTTGACCTCTTCGGCAATCTGGCCGCCGAGATTGGCGCCAGGTGTGCCGGGGCGGGTCGAATATTTGAAGGAGTAGGCCGAGGCATAACCGGTTTCCCGGATGATGGTCAGCGTGTCCTCGAAATCCTGATCCGTCTCGCCGGGAAAGCCGACGATGAAGTCGCCCGAAAGCGCCATGTCGGGACGGGCCGCCTTGATGCGCTCGATCAGGGAGAGATATTCGGCCGCCGTGTGCTTGCGGTTCATGGCCTTCAAGATGCGGTCGGACCCGGATTGCACCGGCAGGTGCAGATAGGGCATGAGCAAGGGCAGGTCGCGGTGGGCGGCGATCAGCGCATCGTCCATGTCACGCGGATGGCTCGTGGTATAGCGCAGGCGCTCGAGGCCTTCGATCTCGGCGAGGAGGAAGGCGAGCTCCCCCAGACCAACGGCGCGGCCGGCGGCATCGACGCCGTGATAGGCGTTGACGTTCTGGCCGAGGAGGGTGATTTCCTTAACCCCGGCTTCGACGAGGCCCCGCGCTTCGGCCAGCACCTGGGCCACCGGGCGGCTGACTTCGGCACCTCGCGTGTAAGGCACCACGCAGAAGGAACAGAATTTGTCGCAGCCTTCCTGGACCGTGAGGAAGGCGGTGAGGCCACGCTTGATGGTCACTTCCTTCTTGGCCGCCGGCAGATGTTCGAACTTGTCTTCCTCGGGGAAATCGGTGTCGATCACGGCCTTCTTGAGGCTCGGATGCATGTGCCGCTGGGCCTCGGCGCGCGCCAGCATGTCGGGAAGGCGGTGATAGGCCTGGGGACCAAAAACCATGTCGACCACGGGGGCACGACGGGCGATTTCCTCGCCCTCAGCCTGGGCGACGCAGCCGGCCACCCCAATCATCATGTCTCCACCCGTGGCGCGCTTTTCTTCCTGAATTTCGCGCAAGCGGCCCAGCTCGGAAAAGACTTTCTCGCTGGCCTTCTCGCGGATATGGCAGGTGTTGAGCAGAACGAGGTCCGCCTCGCCGATCTCCTGGGTCGGCACATAGCCCTGCGGCGCCAGCGCATCGGCCATGCGGTCGCTGTCATAGACGTTCATCTGGCAACCATAGGTCTTGATGAACACGCGCTTGGACGCGGGCTGGGGCGTGGTTTCGATCTTGCTCATGGGGGCTGTTTACCAGAGCCCGCAAATGGATTCCATGCCCCTGCAACCCCTGCGCCTTTGGCGTGTTGTACCTATTCGAAGTGTGGGTATGACCATGACACAGCACAAGAAATCCAAAGACGACGCAGCCGCCATGCGCGATGGACGCAAGCCTGGCCCCGATGACGCACCAGTGCAGGTGCGCAATTCCGGCCCTGATGCAATGAAGGATCGCCCGCAAAAGTGGGACGACGTCGACGAGGCGTCGGACGAAAGTTTTCCTGCCAGCGATTCTAGTGCAAAATATTGAGTATTCAGCCGCATTTAGGTGCGGCTCAGGTGAGGAAAGCTGGGGCAAATGGCGGACAATGACGGGCCGACCAGGGCGCCTGCATCGCAACGAGGCGGGCGGGCGATGGCGATCTACCTGGTCGCGCTGGTTCTGGCCATCCTCATTCCGGCGATGGCCGTGGCGCTGGTGCTGCTCAACCGCACGAACGACGCCCAGCAGGACGTTCTGGCCGCCCTGACCAATGCCACTGTGCAAGCCATGGGCCAGTCGATCGACCGGGAAATCACCGGCATGACGACAACGCTGCGCGTTCTTTCGACCAGCCAGACACTGGAAGAGGGGGACCTGGCCGCCTTTCATGAACGCGCCGTCGTGGCGCTGGCGGGCACGGGCTCCTACCTGATCGCGGTCGATGACCAGATGCACCAATTGCTCAACACGCGCGTCCCGTTTGGCACATCGCTGGGGCTGACATCCGACCCCGAGACCGCCCGACGCGCCATCGATCGAGGCGTGGCAACCATTTCGCCAATCTTTTTCGGCCAGGTGGCGCAGACCTATGTCTTCAATGTCTGGCTGCCCGTAGACGATGTGGCACCAGTACGCCTGGTCAGCATGACGCAGAATGCGCGCAATCTCGAGCCGGCGCTGCAATCGCGCCAGTTGCCGACGGGCTGGCATGCCGCCCTGGTGGATACAAACAATGCCGTGATCGCCGCCACGGCCGATGCGGACCTGGCCATTGGCTCGATCCTGCCCATCCGCCAGTTCCGGGCGGACGATCCGGGTGAGGCCTGGACCCAGGAAGACTTTGGCGGCACGTCGGTGGTCACAGCGGAGTGGCGCTCCGGCTATACCGGCTGGCGGGTGATCGCCTGGGCATCATCGGCGCAGGTGCAGAAGCCCTTGCAGGATTCGGTGCTGCAACTGGCCGTGTGGGGCCTGGTCATCGCCTTGCTCGCCTCGGGCGTGGCCGGGATCATTGCCCACCGCATAAGCCGATCGGTCAAGGGGCTGCAAATGGATGCCGCGCGCATGGGCCGCGGGGAGGCTGTCTATCCGCGGACCTATCCCATCGCCGAGATTGCCGAAGTGTCTCACGCCCTGGCCGCTGCCTCCGAGAAACGCATGATGGCCGAGCGCGACATTCGCTTCCTGATGCGGGAGCTGGCGCACCGCTCCAAGAACCAGATGGCGGTGATTGCGGCCATGGCCAAGCAGACGGGGCGCGGCGCCACCGATATCCAGGCCTATGTCGCGGCGCTGGAGCGGCGGATCATGGGCCTGGCACGTTCGACCGACCTGCTTTTGGCGCATGGCCGGGCCGGCGTGATGCTGGCCGATCTCATCGACCAGCAGCTGGGTCCCTTCCGCCCTCCCGAGGCTGACCGCCTGACCATTCAGGGCCCGGTCCTGCGCATCAATCCGCAAGGCGCCCAGATCCTGGGCATGGCGCTGCATGAACTGGCGACCAATGCCACGCGCTATGGGGCCTTTGCCGAAGCGGAGGGGCGGCTCGAGCTCACCTGGAAGACGACGGACACAACCCTTGCCATGCGCTGGCGCGAGCACCTTGGACGGCCGCTCGTGGTGGGCGAGCGCACCGGCTTCGGAACAACCGTGCTGCGCACCATGGTGGGCGGGGCACTGGGTGCCCAGGTGGACCGGGTGGTCCATGCCGATGGGGTGGAATGGGTGCTCAATGTGCCGCTGGCGGCGCTCGATCCCAGTTTCGCCGCCGAGCGCCCTGATGAGCCCCAGCCTCAAGCCTGACGATGCCAGCGCAAGGCGAGCCCCAATAAATTCTGGCTTTTCCTCAAGGTTTGCCCTATAGCAGCGCCAGCCGGTTTCCGGGCCCCGCGCCCGGCGCCAGCCTTTTCACGGCCCCACCTGGACGACATCCCGGCTGGGGCGGCCCCATCCTCATTTTCGAAAGGATAGTACGATGTCGATTACTGCAGAGCGCAAGACCGCCCTGATCAAGGAATATGCCACCTCGGCCAACGATACCGGTTCGCCGGAAGTCCAGGTTGCGATCCTCAGCGAACGTATTGCCAACCTCACCGAGCACTTCAAGGGCCACGCCAAGGATAACCATTCCCGCCGCGGTCTGCTGAAGCTGGTTTCGACCCGTCGCTCGTTGCTCGACTACCTCAAGAAGGTGGACGACAACCGCTACAAGACGCTGATCGAGAAGCTCGGCCTGCGTCGCTAAGCAGAGACGTTTCCGGCGCGGGAGCCAGGCTTCCGCGCCGGATGCCTTTTGGGCCCTGCCCAAAGGCGCCATAGGCCGGCACTGCCGGAGCATGGCAGGATTATCGGCCTCTTCCGCTGGTGGAGAGGCTCATTGTCTTGTCCATGTTTCGTCCGCGCCAAACGAAAACCGTGCCTGATTTTGAGCTCGCCGCGCACATGGGGTGCGTTGCCGAGTGCGGGCACACCGGAGCGTTCGTGGGGCATTTGCCTAGGCCCCGCGTTCCCGCGCTTCCGGACAGAATGGAAAGACGAAAGACATGTCGATCAAGTTTGATCACCACAAGGTCGAGATCAACTGGGGCGGCCAGCCCCTGACGCTCGAAACGGGCAAGATCGCCCGCCAGGCCGATGGCGCCGTGCTCGCCACCCTGGGCGAAACCGTGCTGCTGGCCACCGTCGTCAGCGCCAAGTCGCCCAAGCCGGGCCAGGACTTCTTCCCGCTGACCGTCAACTACCAGGAAAAGTATTTCGCCGCCGGCAAGATCCCGGGCGGCTACTTCAAGCGCGAAGGCCGCCCGACCGAGAACGAAACCCTGGTTTCGCGCCTCATCGACCGCCCGATCCGCCCGCTCTTCCCCGATGGCTACAAGAACGAGACCCAGGTCATCGTGACCGTTCTCCAGCATGACATGGAGAACAATCCCGACGTGCTGGCCATGGTCGCCGCTTCGGCAGCACTGACCATTTCGGGCGTCCCCTTCATGGGCCCGATCGGCGCCGCCCGCGTGGGCTATGTCGACGGCGAATATGTCCTCAACCTGCCCGTCGACCGTCGCGCTGACTCCAAGCTCGACCTCGTCATGGCCGGCACCCAGGACGCCGTGCTGATGGTGGAATCGGAAGCCAAGGAGCTTTCCGAAGAGGTGATGCTGGGCGCCGTGATGTTCGGCCACAAGGCTTCGGCCCAGGTGATCGACGCCATCATCAAGCTGGCAGAACTGGCCGCCAAGGAACCGCGCGACTTCACCGCTCCGGACTATTCGGAGCTCGAAAAGGAAGTCCTCGCCATTGCCGAGGCCGACCTGCGCGCCGCCTACAAGCTGACCGACAAGGCCCAGCGCTACGCCGCCGTCGACGCCGCCAATGCCAAGGTCAAGGAGGCTTATGCCGCCAAGATCGAAGCGGGCGAAGTCTCCAAGGAAGACCTGGGCGAGGTGGTGCACAACCTCCAGGCCAAGATCGTGCGCTGGAACATCCTCGACACCGGCAGCCGTATCGACGGCCGTGACCTGAAGACCGTCCGCCCGATCCTGGCGGAAGTCGGCGTGCTGCCGCGCACCCATGGCTCGGCCATCTTCACGCGCGGCGAAACCCAGGCGCTGGTCGTTGCCACGCTCGGCACCGCCGAGGACGAGCAGTTCATCGACTCGCTCGAAGGCACCAAGAAGGAAAACTTCCTGCTGCACTACAACTTCCCGCCCTATTCGGTGGGTGAAGCGGGCCGCATGGGTTCGCCCGGCCGCCGCGAAATCGGCCATGGCAAGCTCGCCTGGCGCGCCATCAACCCGATCCGCCCCTCGATCGAGGAATTCCCCTACACGATCCGCGTCGTGTCGGAGATCACCGAATCGAACGGCTCATCCTCGATGGCGACCGTCTGCGGTACCTCGCTGGCGCTGATGGATGCCGGCGTGCCGATGAAGAAGCCGGTGGCCGGTATCGCCATGGGCCTGATCCTGGAAGGCGACAAGTTCGCCGTGCTCTCCGACATCCTGGGTGACGAAGATCACCTCGGGGACATGGACTTCAAGGTGGCCGGTACGGAAGAGGGTGTCACCTCGCTCCAGATGGACATCAAGATCGCCGGTATCACCGAAGAGATCATGAAGCAGGCTCTGGCCCAGGCCAAGGACGGTCGCATCCATATCCTGGGTGAAATGGCCAAGGCCCTGTCGGCCTCGCGTGGCGAAGTGGGCGAATTCGCCCCCCGCATCGAGACCCTCAAGATCCCGACCGACAAGATCCGCGAAGTGATCGGCACCGGCGGCAAGGTCATTCGCGAAATCGTGGAAAAGACCGGCGCCAAGGTGAATATCGAAGACGACGGCACCGTGAAGGTCTCGTCCTCGGACGGGTCGCAGATCGAAGCCGCCATCAAGTGGATCCGCTCGATCACCGACGAGCCGGAAGTCAACGCCATCTACCAGGGCACGGTCGTCAAGACCGCCGACTTCGGCGCCTTCGTCAACTTCTTCGGCGCCAAGGATGGCCTCGTCCATATCAGCCAGCTGGCCGACCAGCGCGTTGCCAAGACCACCGACGTGGTCAAGGAAGGCGACAAGGTCTGGGTCAAGCTCCTGGGCTTTGACGAGCGCGGCAAGGTCCGCCTCTCCATGAAGGTCGTCGACCAGGCAA
>CBFGPB010000022.1:0-16447 GCA_965650545.1 uncultured Devosia sp.
GTTCTCACGGAGGCGGGGCGGATAGCCTTGGACCATGCCCAGGCCATATTCGACATGGGCGAGGACCTCCTCACGACATTGCGCGTGGGTTCTGGCCGCCGTCAGGTCCTTCGCGTGGGTGCGCTGGCCACCCTGTCGCGCAATTTCCAGATCGACTTTCTTCGTCCGTGCCTGGGACGTCCTGACCTTGAAGTCGTGCTGACATCGGGGAGCCTGGTGGAACTGACCGACATGCTGCGTCGGCTCGACCTTGATGTCGTTCTCTGTAACGCCCCCCCAGGCACAGGCCACGCCGATGGCCTTGTGTCCCATCGCCTGGCGCGCCAGCCGATCAGTCTCTTCGGCTCCCCAGCATTGCAGTGCTCGGCGGCGACCCCGGCAGAAGCGCTCCGCGCATACGGTGTCATCTTGCCGACCGGCGCCAGCAATATTCGCGCCGAGTTCGATGCGTTCTGTGCCCGCCTCGATATCGTGCCATCGGTCGTGGCCGAGGTGGATGACATGGCCATGTTGCGCCTCATGGCTCGCGAGGCCATCGGCCTCGCCCCGCTTCCCGCAATTGTCGTACGCGACGAACTCGATGCCGGCAGCCTGCGCGAAGTCGTCCGCCTGCCTGGCATTGAGGAAGCCTTCTACGCCCTCACTTTCCAGAGACAGTTCCAGAGCCCGGTGGCGGAAGAATTGATCGCCTCCGCGTCGCGCTGGCCGGCCTGAGACCTTTGTGCGCAGCTGGCAGCCGCCGGTGATACGCTGAGCCGGCGCTTGCGTTGGGTCCCAGCTTCCGTTCACCTGCCAAAGTTTCGCCGTTTCCGGCAGCATGACTTGGCACCGCCTTGCCCTTCTGTTGAGTCGCATTTTCGGAGATCAGGGCCGGCCATTGGTCGTTGTAGGTGCTGTCCCAGTCACTCGATCTATCCGGGGCGACGGATGCAGCCGCTTAGGCCGAGTACGGAATTCGTCGATAAAATTGCCGACGTCCCGCTTAGCGCGGGTTCAGTCCTATGCGGCATAACTGTCGCTCCTGAGAGCGGAGCCCGAGCATGGTGAAGTCGCGGATCGGTTGGTTTGCGGACCGATGGCGGAAGGCGAAGGATCGCCGGTCGCGGCCGACAATCAGGCCGCTTTCGATCAGCAATCAGGATCTGGACCCGGCCCTGGGCACTATGTTGTGGCCGCGATTCATCGCCATGCTCGACAGCGAAATCGCTGCTGGAAGACCTGGCGCTCTGCTTGTCCTCGACCTCGATGGCAAGGCGAGCTCGGCCTCTGACCTGGTGGCGAGGAACCGGCAGGAAATACTGCCTCTGCTTGCGCAGGCGATTCGACAGGCGGTTCGCAGCGGTGACCTGATTGCCCACCTCGATGCCTGCCGATTTGTCATCCTGCTCCGGGACGCGCCGCAAGACGTTGCCGACCAGGTGGCCCGGCGCATTCTGGAATCGGTCGATGACACGGTCTTTCTGTTGGCCGAAGGCCTTGTCCGGCTTTCGGTGGGCGTTGGCGGTGTTGCCTTCGGCTCTGAAATGCCTGACCCTAGCCAGGTGCTCGAGCGTGCCACCGAACAGTTCGAAAGCATCAAGGATTTGGAGGTTCGAACGCTGGTGCGGTAGCGTCCGAGCGACCGGATCACCGAAGCCTACAACCGCCGTCGGCGCATCTCCTCGTGTGAGGTTTGCGGTACCGTGTGCATGTGATTGGTTGCGGGATGATTCAGCTGGTCACATAGAGTGACATGGTCGAATCGTTCCAGGGGGCCTGCCGTGAACCGCAAAGTTGGGATCAAGGACATTGCCGCGCGCGCCGAAGTGGCGGCCTCGACCGTGTCCCACGTCCTGAACGGCACGGCGACGATCTCGCTCGAAGTGCGTGAGCGCGTTCTCAATGCGGCGAGGGAGCTTGGTTACCTCGCGAAGCGACGCGAAAAAGCGACGATTGCCGTCCTGCGCAGCATTATGCTGGCGGTTCCGAGCGACACGCTACCGAACAACCAGTTCAACCTTTTCTCCTGGACGCTCCTGAGCCGTCTCATGCGCGAGTGTGAGCGCCGTTCCATTCGTGTGCTGCCGGTGGAGGTGGATACGCCCAATTTCAGCGGGGCAAAGCTGGTCGAAATGGCTCGGCAGGCGGAAGTGGAAGGCATACTTCTGCTCAATGATGATCGTCCCGACCTGCTCAAGGAGATTGCCCATTCCGGCATCCCTGCCGTTCTGATGAATGGCGAGGATCAGGAAATGCAGATCGACAGCGTAACGCCTGGCAACCGGTTTGCGGCGCGCTACGCCACCAACTGGCTGATCGGACAGGGGCATCGCTCGATCATGCATCTGACCTGGGAGGGACGAAGCACTGTTCGCCGACGGCGGGATGGCTTTCTCGATGCCTTCAGGGCCAACGGCCTCTCGCTGGAAACAGCCTATGTTCATCACGCAGAGGGCTATTTCCCCGACATGGGGGCGGCCGCAGTCCGCAGGTGGCTGGCCAAGCATGAAGGGCTCGGTGGCATCACGGCGATCTTCTGCGCCGCCGACAATCTGGCTCTCGGTGTGATTTCGGCGCTCAAGGAGGCCGGCTACGCGCTGCCCAGGGACATCTCCGTCGTCGGGTTCGACGGCGTCGCGATGGGCGAATTTACGGCGCCAACTCTGACCACTGTCAGCGTCCCGCTCGACTATATCGGCCTGTCCGCGCTGAACCTGCTCGAGCAGCGCATCGTGGCCGCCAATGCAGACCTGCCGGCTAACCGGCTGGAACTGGGCTGCAGGTTGACCATTCGCGGCAGCGTGCGTCCGCTGGACTGACGAAATTCGACCGTCCCGCCGCCCTTCCTCGCGCACCTTCATGTCGGTTCTGGTTGATGCAAGGCGGCCGCGATGCGCGCTTCGGAGGTCGTTTGGCGCTGTTAAGTAACCGATTGGAGAATTTTTTCCAGATCGCTCGAACACCTTGGAAATGCCCCGACGTGTGCCTATCGCATTGAGTCGCTTGGCTTTCTTGAATGGAAGTTTTCGCGACCGGAGGAATTCGAGCTGCGAAATGCCAATCATGAAATTCTTTTCATATTGCGCCGGCCGATCTCTGGCGCAAGTATGGCAGCGCTACAGCGAAGCTTGCCAATAAAACTAGTATCAGACGCAGGCGTGAACGCAGAGGCAGGAGAGGGAGGGGCGTGAGGTGCAAAAAAATTTGCATTGTACAAATTCCCCTCCGCAATTGGTGGACGCGTGCTGACGGCCTGGGTGGCGCCACGCGTAGTGACGAGGAGAAGTCCATGACTGCCAGGAATTGGGTCGCGACGTTGTCGTTCGCGGCATTGTCGACAACGGCTATGACGGTGTCGGCTTGGGCCTTTCAGGAAGCACCCATGCTGACTGAAATGGTTGAGGCCGGTGAATTGCCACCGGTGGATGAGCGGTTGCCTGCCAACCCCACCGTGGTCCAGGCTCTCAGCGTGGGCGAATATGGCGGAACCTGGCGCCGCGCCTTCAACGGTCCTGGCGATCGTTGGGGTCCCACCAAACTCATGGAAGAACGCGTGCTGAAATGGACCGCCGATGCCGACGGCGGCGCGGTCCTCACGCCGGGCTACATCGAATCCTATGAAGTCAACGAGAACTCGACCGAGTTCACTTTCACGCTGCTCGACGGCCTGAAGTGGTCGGACGGGATCCCGGTCACCACCGAGGATGTGAAGTTCTGGTACGAAGACATCTTCCTCAATCCCGAGGTGACGCCCAATATCGACGCGACCTTCGCACCGGGTGGCAAGCCCCTCGAAATCGAGATCGTGGACGAGCGCACCTTCAAGGTGAAGTTCGGTCAGCCCTACGTCTACTTCCTGCAGATCCTGGCCAAGGACTCGACCGGCGAGCCCAGCCTGGATCGTCCCAGCTTCCTGTTCCCAAAACACTACCTGAGCCAGTTCAACAACAAGTATGCATCCGAGGAAGAGCTGGCCGCCGCCGCCGCCAAGTTCAACGTTGCCGGCTGGAAGGATCTTTGGGGTTCCAAGGGTGCCGCGACGGCCTGGTGGCTCAACCCCGAGCTCCCGGTGATCACCGCATGGAAGATCGAGACTCCGCCACCGGCTGACACCGTGGTGATGGTACGCAACCCCTACTACTACGCAGTGGATCAGGAGGGGAACCAGCTCCCCTATATCGACCGCATCGAGCACCGCCTGTTCCAGGATCCCGAAACGCTCAACCTGATGGTCGCGCAGGGCGAACTGGACATGCAGGATCGTCACATCAGCCTGGCCAACTACACGTTCTACAAGGAGAACGAGGAACGCGGGGGCTACAACATCGTCACCTGGAAGGACTCCAATATCTGGTCCCTGGTCCCCAATATGACCACCAAGGACGAAGTGCTGAAGTCCCTCTTCGAGAACCCGGATGTGCGTCAGGCGATGTCAGTCGCTATCGACCGCGAACTGATTATTGAACTGACCCAGTCCGGTCTGTCCAAGCCTGTTCAGGCCGCTCCCGTCTCCGGTTCGCAGTACTACGATCCCGATCTGGCAGAGCATTGGGCCGAATATGATCCGGACCTCGCCAACGAACTGCTTGATGCGGCCGGCCTGACGGAACGCGATGCCGATGGCTTCCGGCTCCGCCCCGACGGTCAGCGCTTCAGCATCGTGGTCGAGGCCAGCGGCCCCGAATATGCCAAGACGTTGGAACTGTTGGCCGAGAACTTTGCCGAAGTGGGCATTGAGCTGCTGGCCCGCGTCATTGACCGTACGCAGTGGGACAATAACCGCGCCAACAACGACTTCCAGATGCAGTGGATGCCCTACGACCGTATGACCTATATCCCGGCCGATCCGCGTCGTCTGATGGGTTCGGACAGCTTCGGCAATGAGTACTACAAGTGGTACTCGACTGATGGCGCATCCGGCATCGAACCGAGCGAAGACAATGACCTGCGGGACATTTTCGACCTCTGGGATCAGGCATCGCAGGCATCGACTGTCGAGGAAGCCGACGGTTATGTTCAGCAGATGGCCGAAATCTTCGTGGAAGCTGGCTGGGTGATCGGGGTTTACGGCGAAGGTCCGGTGGTCAACGTCGTCTCCACCAAGATGCAGAACGTTCAGCCTGATCTGGTGCAGGACGACATCTTCCGCGGCGTCGGCCTTGCTCGTACCCAGCAGTTCTGGCTCGACCAGGAGTAATTCAGACCGAAACCCCCGGGGCATCCGTCTCCGGGGGACCTAAGTAACCGGCGCCGGCCTGATGTCCTGTCAGGCCGGCTAGGCCGGAGGGAAGAGGACCGGCAGCATGGTTGCCTTCATTCTGCGACGCGCGCTTCTGGCGATCCCGACGCTGATCTTCATTTCGTTCATCGCCTTCATCATCATCCAGTTGCCGCCTGGCGACTATGTGACTGCCTATGTCGCCGAACTGCGTCGCATCGGTGACTACGTTTCCCCAGCCCAGGAAGCGGCAATGCGCGAACAGCTGGGGCTTAACGACCCCATCCTCGTTCAGTACTGGCGATGGATTACCGCCATCGTGTTCCGCGGCGATTTCGGCTACTCGCTGGATTGGAATGCCCCCGTTTCGACTTTGATCTGGGACCGGCTGGGCCTCACCCTCGCCATTTCCAGCGTCAGCCTCGTTATCACCTGGCTGATTGCCATCCCTGTCGGCGTCTATTCCGCCACGCGGCAATATTCCGTTCTCGACTACGTATTCACCGTCTTCGGCTTCCTCGGCAAGGGCACCCCGGATTTCCTCTTGGCGCTGGTGCTGATGTGGATCAGCTTCGTGTACCTTCAGCTAGATGTCGGTGGCCTCTTTTCGCCAGAGTTCCAGAATGCACCCTGGAGCTTGGACAAGCTGGTCAATCTTTTCCAGCACCTGTGGATTCCTCTGGTCGTTCTGGCCACTGGCGGCGCTGCCGGTCTCATTCGCGTCATGCGCGCCAATATGCTCGACGAACTCGGAAAGCCTTATGTCGAGACCGCCTATGCCCAGGGCCTTTCCGAAGGCAAGGTTGTCTGGAACTATCCCGTGCGCGTGGCCCTCAACCCCTTTATTTCCACGGTGGGCTGGGCGCTGCCTGCTCTCTTCTCGGGCGATATCATCACGGCCGTGGTGCTCAACCTGCCGACTACGGGCCCACTGCTCCTGCAAGCTCTCAAGATGCAGGACATGTATCTGGCCGGCAGCTTCATCCTCATTCTCAGCGTCTTCACTGTCATAGGTACGCTGATTTCCGACATTCTCCTGGCGTGGTTCGACCCGCGCATCCGATACGCGTGAGGTCCGCCCCATGACCGACCAAATTCTTCCATCGGCGGAGGCCGCCACGATCGACCGCAAGGAAGATCTCTACACGGCCAAGCCTTGGCAACTGATCTGGCGACGCTTCTCCAAGCACACTCTAGCCGTGGTCTCGCTCTGGTTTCTGGTACTGCTCGCTCTATGCGCAGTCTTCGCCGAACAGGTGGCTCCCTACGATCCGTTCAAGGTGTCCCGCCTGCGTACGCTGGCGCCGCCTACCCCAATTCACTTCTTCCACGAAGGTCAGTTCATGGGCCCGTTCGTCTACGGCCTGGCGCGTGAGCGCGACCTCGAAACTGCTCGGGTCATCTACGAAACCGATACGGAAGCGGTGTTCCCGATCCAGTTCTGGTATTCCGGCGACGAGTACAGCTTCTTCGGCCTCTTTGAGACTGACATTCACCTGTTCGGCATCGATGATCGTCGCGAACAGATCAATCTCCTCGGTACGGACGACCTGGGGCGCGACGTTTTTTCCCGCCTTGTCCACGGCGCCAGGGTAACTTTGTCTGCCGGCCTTGTCGGGGTGGCTTTCGCCTTCGTTCTTGGCCTGACACTAGGTTCGATTTCGGGCTACTTCGGCGGCTGGATCGATGGCACGATCCAGCGTCTGATGGAGTTCATTCGTTCCATTCCGACCATTCCGCTATGGATGGGCCTTGCGGCGGCGCTGCCGATCGCCTGGGACCCCATCTTTGTCTATGTGCTCATCACTCTCATCCTGGCATTGATCGGCTGGACGCATCTTGCCCGCGTGGTACGCGGTCAGTTCTTCGCCATCCGCAATGAGGACTATGTGATGGCCGCACGGCTGGCCGGCGCATCCGAATACCGGATCATTACCAAGCACATGCTGCCCTCCATGACGTCCTACATCATCGCCGCCCTGACCCTGGCGGTGCCGGAAATGATCCTGGGCGAGACCGCGCTGAGCTTCCTCGGTCTGGGACTGCGTCCGCCCGTGGTGAGCTGGGGTGTGCTGCTGCAGGATGCGCAGAACCTGCGGTCCATTTCACTGGCGCCTTGGCTGCTTTCACCTGGCGTGGCAGTCGTGCTCACGGTGCTCGCCTTCAATTTCATGGGTGATGGACTGCGCGATGCAGCCGATCCGTATGGGCAGTAAGACCATGACCAAGACCAATATGCCGCCCGATCGCCTGATCGAACTCGACAATGTCCATGTTCACTTCCCCCTGCGCGAGGGGCTGGTCAAGGCTGTCAATGGTGTCTCCTACCACGTCAACAAGGGCGAGGTATTGGGCATCGTCGGGGAGTCCGGGTCGGGAAAGTCGATCACGGCCCGCGCCATCATGCGGCTACTGCCCAAGCGCGCGGTATCACCGGAGGGCGCCATCCGCTTCCGTCCCACCAGCGAGGAAAGCTACGACCTGGCCACCCTCGACCGCAACAGCCGCGCCATCCGCCAGGTACGCGGCCGCCACATCGGCATGATCTTCCAGGAACCGATGACGGCTCTCTCGCCGGTTCATACCATCGGTACGCAGATAATGCGGACGGTCCAATTGCATATGGGACTGAGCAGGGCCGCGGCCCGGGCCCGGGCGATAGACCTGCTCGCAAAAGTGCAGATGCCCCGGCCGGAACAGTTGGTTGATGCCTTTCCCCATCAACTGTCGGGCGGCATGCGCCAGCGCGCCATGATCGCCCTGGCCATCTCCTGCGAACCCGCCTTGCTGATTGCCGACGAGCCCACCACGGCGCTCGACGTGACCACGGAAGCGCAGATCCTTGAACTGCTCAAGCACCTTCAGTCCGAACTGGGTATGGCGATCATCTTCATCACGCACAACTTCGGCGTGGTCGCCGACATCGCCGATCGCGTTTCGGTCATGTATCTGGGCAAAATAGTCGAGACCGCTTCGGTGGACGACATCTTCTACGCACCCAAGCATCCCTATACCCAGGCGCTGCTGCGCTCCATTCCCCGGCTGGGCGTAGATCAGGGCCGTCGCCTGCCCACCATTCCGGGCATGGTCCCGGACCCCTTCAGCGTGCCGCCGGGCTGCGCCTTCAACCCTCGTTGCAGCCATGCCTTGATCGGCGTCTGCGACAAGCAAGTGCCGCCAGAGCAGAGGTTCGGCAGCCAGATGGCGCGCTGTCACATCGCCGACCGGTTTGCCCAGGAGCTTGCCCATGCTTGATGCAGCAAAGACGGGCCTGGCCCCGACCGCCATCGACATGCCTGAGGATGTGCTGATCTCGGTCCGCAATCTCAAGAAATACTTCCCCATCCAGGCCGGCTGGCTGAAGAAGACCGTCGGCCAGATCAAGGCGATCGACGAGGTTTCGCTTGATATCCGCAAGGGCGAGACCTTCGGCCTCGTCGGTGAATCCGGATCGGGTAAGTCGACTGTGGCACGCCTGATGCTGCGCGCCTACGAACTCACCGACGGCCAGATCCTGTTCCGCAGCGCCGATGGCTCGGTGGTGGACGTGTCCCACCTCACGGACCGCCAGATGCGCAGCATGCGGCGCGAAATGCAGATGATCTTCCAGGATCCCTATTCGTCGCTCAATCCACGCATGACGCTGCTGGAACTGGTGGGCGAGCCCATGGTCATACATGGGGTAGGGACCCAGGCCGAAATCCGGGACCGGGTCGCCGAATTGCTGCAGGTCGTGGGTCTGCGACCCGAGTTCATCAATCGCTATCCCCACGCTTTTTCCGGTGGCCAGCGCCAACGCATTGGCATTGCTCGAGCGCTGGCGCTCAATCCCAGCTTCATTGCTGCCGACGAGGCCGTCTCGGCACTCGACGTTTCAGTGGCGGCGCAGAACATCAACCTTCTTCAGGACTTGCAGGAGAAATTCGGCCTCACTTATCTGTTCATCACCCACGACCTGGGCATGGTGGAGCATATCGCCGACCGGGTCGGCGTCATGTATCTGGGCAGGCTGATGGAAACGGCGCCAACCGACAAACTGTTCTCCAAGCCGCTTCACCCCTATACCGAAGCCCTTATGGCTGCGGTGCCGCAGCCCGACCCGCGTGGCAACAGGACCCGCAAGCGTGTGCCCCTCAAGGGCGAAATCGCAAATGCGGCCAATCCGCCCAAGGGTTGCAGCTTCCATCCGCGCTGCCCCTATGCGCAGCCGATTTGCGGCACGGAAGTGCCTGAACTGCGAACGGTGGCGGGGGACCGGCAGGTGCGCTGCCACTTTGCCGAGGAGCTATCGCTGGTGGGCGCCGTCGCATGATCACCAGCGACCAGCTGACCGAGCGGGAACTGGCCGCGCAATTCGCGCCCGTCCTGCTGGTCGACTTGCACGAGCCCTATGAGCCGGTGGCCATGGGCTTTACAATCTTCCATGGCCCGGCGCCGTCGCCGTCCTCCAAGTTCATGGTGCAGCCCCATGGCGCGATGGCTGTCGAGTACGCCATCTACTACGACTGGGATATTGGTCACCTCTACGACCTCGAGCATATCTGGGTCCACGTGAGCGCTGATGGTGCCGTTACGCGCGTCGAAGCCTCTTCGCATGGCGCTCGCAAGCTCATGGATAGCGGGGCTGGGCTGCCACAGATGTCGGGCACCCATCCTATGGTCTATGTCGAAGCGGGCAAGCACGCGCATTGGGCCAATCCCAGTCAAATGCTTGAGAGTGAGCGGCAGAAGCTGGCATATCAATGTGGTCCGCTGGCTGGGGTCGAGGGCGTGCATCTGGGCAACCCCTTCGCGGCGCGAGGCGACTATGCTGCCACCGAACACGATCACCGGATCGCGCGACTGAAGATGGTGGGCGACGCCTTCGTCCCCTCACACCTCTACCGCCCACTTGCTGACTCCCCCGCACTGCGCCCCTGGAGCGAAATGGAGGCTTTGATCCCTGATCGGGTGCGCGCCGCCCTTGCATCTGCCGAGGCAGACAACCGGCACCTTGCTGCGATCTTCCTTGATTGCGGCGATACACTGGTCGACGAGCGCAGCGAAGTGAAAGCGCCCGGCAGCGAGGTCGTACTGGACGGCGATCTCATCCCCGGTGCTCGCGACATGGTTCTGGCGCTCAAGCAAAGGGGGCACCGGCTGGTCCTGGTTGCAGATGGCCCGCGTCAGACCTTCGTCAATCTCCTGCAGAAACACCAATTGTGGGACCACTTCGACGCGCATGTGATTTCCGAGGATGTTGGTGTCCACAAGCCCGATGCCCGCATGTTCGATGCGGCGCTCGCCGCCGCAGGTCTCAGCCGGACCGATGCCTGGCGTACCGTCATGGTGGGCAACAATCTGTCGCGAGACATCAAGGGCGCCAACGCATTGGGGATCACCAGCATCTTCATGGCCTGGTCCGACCTGCGAACTCACAGTCCGGCTGAGGCCGGAGAAGTCCCCGATTTCAAGCTATCCACTCCCGTGGAACTGCCGGCGCTGCTGGACCAGCTGGAACCCCTGCTGCGTTACCGGGCGCCGGCAATTTTTTGATCAGGCCATTTATTCAAGACCATCATGCCAGCTCCACTACTGACCCTTACGCGCGGCGACAGCCTCAATGCCTGGGCCCTCTCATCGGTTCGGAAGACCTATTTCCCGGGTGAGCCAGCACCGGCGAACGATCCGCAGAACTACAAGTACATCAATGGCTTCGTCGACGTTGGTGATCTGCCTTGCCGCGTCGCCACATGGCGCGATGTTGCGACGCGGTCGGTACAACTGGAAACCGACTGGCCTGTCGAGAGCCTCTATCTTCCCGGCAAGAGCCGAAGTGTGGAATTCAGCCAGTTCCAGCACCGGCCCACGCGGCTATCGCGCTGGTGCCGGACCCAGGTCAGTGTCGATGAAGACCGCTACTGCTCGTTCAAGCTGACCACACGCGGCGGCGCCCATATTTGGGTGGATGGGGAACTGGCGGCGCGGTTCGAACCGTTCACCCGCAACGCCGCGCAGAGCACGATCGTGCATCTGCCTCTCAAGGCCGGCGGCAGTGAGATCGTGGTCCTTACCGAGGACATGGCCGAGCGCGACGTGGTCTGGTTCTTCGAGCTGACCCTGGTCGATGCGACCGAGGTCGAGGTTTATCTGCCGGGTGCAGATACCGGAAAGGCCGTGCAGGCGCTGAGCGCACTTGCAGGTCAGGTCCGGCCCGGCGCGGAAGTCCATGGCGGCGATGACGCCGTGTATTTGGTTTTCGATGATCCATCGCCCCTGGGCGTGATGATCCGCGCGCGCGTCCAGTCGACCTCCCATACCCATGCTGTCTTGCTGGATCGCATGATCGAACTCCCCAAGGGCGCGACCAGCGTGCGCCTTTGCACGGCGAGCGAATTGCCCGATGGCTTTCATGGCCTGTGGCTCGAATTCTCGGCTGAGGGGTCGCGGGTGGAGCGGGACATCGGCGTTCCCATTATGCATCAGGCCGAACCAGTAGAGCTTGGATTTGATCTGGCAACGCGCAAGGGGGTTGCGCTGGACCATGCCGCCACACATGGCGAAATGCGCATGGGAACGGCAATTGCCCTGCTTGAGACCAATCGTGCGGACGATGGGCGGTTCCGCCTGATCATCGAGGAGACCCTTGTCGCCATCGAAGAGCGGCGCGACTGCGCCGACTTTGTGTCTGTGCCGCTACTTTGGGGGCTGATGCGCCATGGCGCGCGTTTCCCCGCCGACCTTCGCGCGCGCAGCGAGGAGGCATTGCTCAACTTCCGCTATTGGGTTGATGAACCCGGCAATGACGTCATGTGGTTCTGGAGCGAAAACCACGCGCTTTGCTTCCACGTTTCCCAACTCCTGGCAGGCATGCTCTGGCCCGAGGCTCGCTTTTCCGCGTCTGGGCGGACCGGCCAGGAGCAGGCAGCCCTGGCTGGCCAGCGCCTGGGCTTTTGGCTCGATGCTGTTGAAGAAGACGGTTTGGCCGAGTGGAACTCCGCCGCCTACTATCCGGTGGATTTCATCGGCCTTCTGGCCTTGGCTGAACTGGCTCCTGCCGATCTGGCCGCCAGGGCCCGCGGATTGTGCGACCGCATCTTCACCATGGTGGCGCTTCATACCCTGGAAGGCGTGCCGGCCGGCTCCATGGGCCGCGCCTATGACAAGGAATTGCGCGCCGGGCCGCTCACTGAGCTGGCGCCATTCGCTGCCGTCGCCTTCGGCCGCGGCTGGCTGAACACGGGTGTGGCCTCGCTCCCCCTGTTTGCTGCTGGCAGCTACGTGCCACCCTCCGGATTGGAAACCTATGCCTGGCCCGAACAGGGGCGGGTGATTTCGGCGCGTTACCTCCAGGGTTATGGTCCGGCGGCGTCCCTGTCGCTGTACAAGACCCGCAACGTGCAGCTTTCCACCAATAGTGGAGCCAAAGCGGGTGGATTTGGCCATCAGCAGCACGTTATCGACCTGCGCTTTTCCACCCATCCCATGGCCCGCTCCTGGATCAACCACCCGGGTGAGGATGACCCCTGGGGACAACAGCGCCCGTCCTATTGGGCCGGCAACGGGACCCTGCCGCGCGTGGGGCAGCACGAGAATGTCGCTTTGGTAAGCTATCGGCTCGCCCCGGAAACGCGTCTCATGTTCACCCACGTCTATGCGGCTCGCTCAGGCCTGGTCCACCATCTGTCTGGAGACACGCTGATCCTTGAGGCGGGCTCCGCGCTCATGGCCTACAAGGCGACAGGCGCCTTGGAGCGCGTGGAGCGAGGGCCGGCGGCGGGGTTGGAGTATCGCTGCCATGGTGCGGAACACGGTTGGGCCGCCATTGTCGCCGATGGAGAATCGCTTGAAGATTTTGCCGCGCGCATTGCGCAATGCCGGGTGACCATCGATGGTGGAGGCACGCTGAGGCTGCAAGGGCCAGGCAAGCCTCGACTGGCCTTGGATTGGCATCGCGGCCTCTTCATCAACGACATGCCACAATCGCCGCCGACCAATGGCGTCGTGCCGGACATAACTATCAGAACCCTCTAGGGTCAGGACCACCATGCATCTCAAGAAGCTCGATCACCTCCTGGCCCGTCTGCGGGAGAGAATTTTCACGCCTCTCGACACGGCTTTGCCCCTGCGCTTCCGTCGCGGCCTGCCCGAGCAGCGGTCCGAAATCGTCGCGCAGGATTCTGCCGGCTGGGAGCCTGTGGCCAGCAATCTCGTGTGGGGCGAGCCGGAGAGCTATTTCTGGTTCGCGACAAGCTTCGAGATGCCTGAAGCGGCGTCGGGACAGCGTGTCTTTCTCAAGGTCAATGCCCAGTTCGGCAACACCCGTGGCCGCTCGGATCCGCAATGCCTCGTGCGTGTCAACGGCCGTATCGCCCAGGGCGTCGACGGGAACCACCAGGAACTGCTTCTGAGCACCGGCGCGCGCGCCGGCGAGAGGTTCGACATTCTGCTCGAGGCCGGCACGATCGAGGACCGCCGCCAGTACGGCATGTCCATGTCGCTCATGCTGCATGATCCGCTCGTCGAGAAAGTCTTCTACGATCTTTCCGTGCCGCTGAACGTGGCGCGGCTGCTCGCCGCGGACGATGCGCGTCGCCACTTCATCCTCAACCGCGTTGATGGCGCCGTGGCCGAACTCGACTTCCGCCCTGGCAATCCGGACCGCTTCGTGGCTTCGCTCCGGAGGGCCGAGACCATCGCGCAAGAGATCTACGCGGCACAGGATTTCGAGGACAAGCCGGTCATCACAGTGACCGGGCATACCCATATCGACGTGGCCTGGCTCTGGCGTGTGCGCGAGACCCGCCAGAAGATGGCGCGCTCCATGTCGACGGCCCTGGCCTTGATGGACCAGTATCCGGACTACCGCTTCATGTACAATCAGGGCGTGTTGCTCGATTACCTGTCCCAGGACTATCCCGAGGTCTTCGAGCGCCTCAAGGGCAGGGTCTCGGACGGCAGCTTCGAGATCGAAGGCGCGCTCTGGCTGGAGCCGGATGCCAACATTACCAGCGGCGAATCCTTCGCCCGCCATATCCTGCACGGCGTCGCCTATCACGAAGAAACCTTCGGCGTAACGCCCAAGGTCTTCTGGCTGCCGGATACGTTCGGCTATTCGGCAGCCCTGCCGCAAATGATGAAGCTTTCGGGCGCCGATGTCTTCGTCACCCACAAGCTGAGCTGGAACGACACCAACCGCATGCCCAACGAGACCTTCCATTGGCAAGGTATCGATGGGAGCAAGGTGGCGGCCTACTTCATGACGACGCAGCCCTATACATCCACCAGCATCGGCACGACCTATAACGCCGACATCAAGCCAACCTTCGTGATGGGCACGTGGAAACGCCACGGCCAGCAGGCGCTGAACCGCGAACTTTTCATGGTCTATGGTCACGGCGATGGTGGCGGCGGCCCGACCCGGGAGATGCTGGAAAACATTCGCCGCATGGAAAAGGGTATTCCGGGCTGCCCTTCGGTTCGGCACGAACACATGCGGCCCTATTTCGACCGCCTGCTCAAGCGCATGGCCGATCGTCCCGAAGACTATCCGACCTGGGTCGGCGAGCTCTATCTCGAATATCATCGCGGTACGCTGACGTCGGTCGCCAAGAACAAGCGCAACAACCGCTTGGCCGAGCAGGCGCTGCGCGAACTCGAAGTGCTGGCGATCCTTGCTGGGCACCACGCGGGGAAAGCCTATCCTGCCGCGGAACTGCATGATCTCTGGCGCATCGTCCTGCTCAATCAGTTCCATGACATTCTGCCCGGCACCTCCATCGGCGGCGTCTTCGACGACAGCGACCGCGACTATGCGCGTTTCTTCGACAAGGTCGAGCAACTGCGCGGTGAACTCACCGGTGCTCTCGTGGCCGAAGGCAGCTTCGGACTGCTCAATGTTCTGGGCAGGCCGCGGGGCGGATTGCTCGAATTCGATGCCGATCAGCCTTCCGGTCTGGTAGTCGGCGGCCAGACGCTGGCCAGTCAGGTCATTCACCGGGCCGATGGCCGACGCCGCCAGGGCGTGGTCGTGCACGGCCTGCCGGCGACGACCCTAACCACGGCCCAACTGGTTCCGGGGGACTTGGCCACGGGTTCAAGCGGGCTTTCGGTCTCCACCGGCCACATCGAAAACGACCTCATCCGCGCGCGCTTCGACACGAAGGGCCGCCTTGTCTCGCTGTTTGACAAGCGGCGCGGTCGCGAAGCAATTGCGGCCGGCGGCCCCGCCAACCGGCTCCAGGCCTATCGCGACATGCCGGTCGAATACGACGCCTGGGACATTGACGACAGCTTTGAGGATCAGATCTGGGAAATCGATGATCTGGTCAGTGCCGAGGTTGTCGAAACCGGCCCCTATCGCGCCGCCATCCGGTTCGAATGGCGCTACGAAAAGTCCAGCATCGTCCAGGTCATCGCACTGGAAGCAGCAAGCGACCAGCTCGACATCGATTGCCATGTCGATTGGCATGAGCACGATACCCTTGTGAAGGTGGCCTTCCCGCTTGCAGTGCAGGCCCAGGAGAGCACGGCCGAAATCCAGTTCGGTCACGTTCGCCGCGCCAGCCACACCAATACATCCTGGGATCAGGCCCGGTTCGAAACCGTGATGCACCGCTGGGTCGACGTGTCCGAACCCGATTTCGGCGTCGCCTTCTTCAACGATTGCAAGTACGGCTATGACGTGCGTGGCAGCACCGTGCGACTGACCCTGCTCAAGTCGCCGGTCTACCCATGGCCCGAGGCTGACCAGGGAGAGCATCGTTTCCGCTATGCGCTGGCCGTGCATCACGGCCTTTTCGCCAGCGACATTCCGGCACGCGCCGAAGCCTATAACCTGCCGCTGAAACTGGTTTCGGGCCAGGCTGCTGCCGACCGTCTGCCGGCGTCGTTCCTTGAGATCGCGGGGCAGGGGGCGACATTGGAGGCCCTCAAGCGGAGCGAAAGCGGCGATGCCCTTATTGCCCGCATCTGGGAGACGCATGGCCGCCACGGGGCCGTCACGGTGACCCTGCCGCCGGGCACGCGCCAGGTCGATCGCGTCAACCTGCTCGAACGCGATCCGCAGGAGCTGGAAATTATCGACGGAAAGCTGCAACTCGACCTTTCGCCGTTCCAGATTATCACCCTGCGCCTCACGACGGATGCGACGCCATGATCCCTGGCATTCCGGCCACCTTGCCTCCCTTGGACAGGCCCGAGGGCTTCTGGCTCAAGGGCGACTGGCACCTGCATTCCCGCCACAGCACCGATTCCTCCAACAACCCGCTC
>CBFGPB010000023.1:0-16269 GCA_965650545.1 uncultured Devosia sp.
TGGTTTCTTCCTCGCCATGCTTGGCCATGTAGGCGGCAAAGAGAGCGGTATTGTAGGGGTGCTGGCCCGAGCGGATGCAGAGCTTGCCACGGAATTCTTCGTCGTCGAGCTGCTCATAGGTGATGCTGTCGAGCGGCAGATCCTTGGCGGCATAGACGACGCGGGCACGGCCCGAGAGGGCAAACCAGTTGCCGTCGGCATCGCGCAGCGTTTCGGGAATAGCGGCTTCAAGCACATCGGAGTCGACCGGCTGGGTCACGCCGGCATTGACGAGGTCGATCAGCGCGCCGAAATCGACAGCCATCAGGAGGTCGGCGGGCGAGCTTTCGCCCTCGGCCTGCACGCGCTCGATCAGGCCGCTCTCAAGAAACACGGTGTTGACCGCAATGCCGGTCTCGGCGGTGAAGGCGTCGAGGATGGGCTGGATCAGGCCGGGCTCGCGGGTGGTGTAGATGTTGACTTCCTGCGCAAGGGCGGGAACCGCCGCGCCCAGAGCCAGCACGCTGGTCACGCCGATGATCTTGAAAAGGTTGCGCATGGTCGAAACTCCCAAAGTGACACGAGCCGGGTGAGCGGACCACGCCGCAGCACCTCTCTGGGCGCCGCTAAAGCCATAGCGGACAACAGAAGTCAAGTTATTCCGGGCAAAGTTAGAATGACTCTAAACTACTGATTGCGCTTGATAATCAGCTTTGTTCCGAGTCCTGAGGGAAAATCATGACCTCATGGGCGTTTACCGCCAGGAACACCCGGTCGCCCGGCCGGACATCGTGCCGCGCGGTGCCGCGCATGATCAGCGGATCATCCATGCCCTGGACGGACATGGAGACCTCCTCGATCTCGCCCAGAATCGCGCGGTCGAGCACCTCGGCGGCAATCCCCTCGTCAGCGAGGGTGATGGATTGGGGGCGCAGCAGGACGGTGGGCACGCCCTCGAGCGCCGGCGCCGCAAAACGCCCCAGCGGCGTTTCCAGCATATTGGCCGAGAGCCGCGCGGGAATGACATTCATGCGCGAGAAGAACCGCGCGGCATAGGCCGTCCACGGCGCGTCGTAGATGCGCTCCCCGGTCCCCGCCTCGACCAGCCGCCCTTTCTGCATCAACGCCACCATGTCGCCAATTGCGAGCGCCTCTTCAGGGTCATGGGTCACGACGACGGCGGTCATGCCCAGGTCGCGCACGATGGAGAGCGTTTCCTGCCGCACTCTGTCCCTGAGCCCGCGGTCGAGATTGGAGAAAGGTTCATCCATCAGCAGCAGGCGCGGCTGCGGCGCGAGGGCGCGGGCCAGCGCCACGCGCTGCTGTTCGCCGCCAGAGAGCATGTGCGGGTAGCGATCCGCCAGCGCCTCGATGCCGATGCGACGCAGGATGTCACTGACCCGGGCGCCGCGTTCGCCGCGAGGCACGCGGCCGAGCCCGAAGCCGACATTGTCGCGCACGCTCAGATGCGGGAAGAGCGCATAGTCCTGGAACATGAAGCCGATGCGCCGGTCCTCGGGCTCGACAAAGACATCGTCGCCTGACACGGGCGTGCCCTCGATGGCGATGCTGCCGCTATCGAGCGTTTCGATTCCGGCAATGGCGCGCAGCAGGGTCGACTTGCCGCAGCCCGAGTGCCCGACCAGGCACAGGATCTGTCCGGTCCCCAGTTCCAGCGAGACATCCTGAAGCGCCGCAACGCGACCGAAGTGCCGCGTGACGCCTTTCAGGACAAGCATGGATTTTGCCGAGTTCATGCCCTGCTAGTGGCGGGCGGCCCGCCACCTTGTCAAGTGTACCAACCGACGCGGTCAGGCCGTCTGCCGGTCTTCGGTCAGCGCCCGCTTGCGGAAGGAATGGGCCCGCCAGAGCTCGAAAATGCTGCGCGCATCTTCCATGTCCAGCGCTTCGAAGCGCGAGAGCACCATCTTCTTGTCGCCCTCGGTCGGCATGTCGCGCCAGGGCAGTGTGGCCATGATGGCTTCGAACAGGTCGGGAGCGAGGCCAGCAGAGCGCAGGGCCACGATGACGGCGACATAGTCCTGGCCGGCGAGCCACTTGACCACGATTTCGGGCGCCACATGCAGCATCACGGCCATGGCCGCGGCGGCGTGGTGGCCATAGCCGAAGCGGGCGAAACGGGCCAGTGCCCGGTCGTTGAGCTGCTTGCGGTCGGCCAGGCCCTTGACCTGGTTATAGGCGACCTTCCACTCCTGGGCATTGAAGCCGGCGCGGTTGCGAATACGATTGTAGACGACCGTATTGATCTTGCCTGCGGCCACCGGATCGACCTGGCGATCCATGTCGCCCAGCGTCTGCAACACCTTGCCCGCAACGCTGTCGATCTCGCCGCGCAGGGACTTCCAGTCGATATCGGTGCGGCCGCGCAGGTCGGCGGCGATCTCGGCATCCTGGGTGGCGCGCTGCACCAGCTTTTCCAGCGTAGCGCGATCGAACTCGGCATTGGGATTACGCACGAGGCGCACTACCGAGGCGGTCTTGCCATGTTCGACGAGAGCTTCTCCGACCCTCTCGGTCAGGTTGGCGCGGCCGGCAATGGCGATACGGTGGTCTTCGCTCTGGCGGGTGATGATGTCGATCAGGTCGTCATCGCTGAGCACACTGGAGAATTCGAGTAGCGGCCGGGCAACCTCGATGACGTCATTGGCCAGCTTGAGAAGCACGGTGCCCGGGGCCCGCTCCAGCGGCGCAAGGAGTTTGGCGACGTGAATGCGCGCCTCGATTTCAACGAGTTCGGCCAGTTGGCACAGCACTTCGTCATACTGGGCGACCTGGTCGTCGTCGCAGCGATCCGAGACATAGCTGAAGAGCTGCGCCGTGGTGCGGAACAGCTGTTCGCGTTCAAACTGGTTGTCCTCACCATTGAGAACGCGGAAATTCGCAAACGCCCTGTGGCCTTCTTCGAACTCGGTCATGGGTCATTTCTCCCGGCTTCTGCCGCACAATGTCGGGACACAGTGACTGCCACATGCTTGTGGGGCCTGAAGCGGGGATGGGCAGTTTAATTCAAATTGCAGCTTTCACGCCGGAAGCGCCGTCGCGCCGCCGGTACTGGCCCGGGGTCATGCCGGTCCAGCGCTGGAACGCGCGGGAGAGGGCCGCGGGTTCGGAAAAGCCCAGAAGGTAGGCTATCTCGGCCAGCGAATTGCGGCTCCCGGAGACAAATTCCAGCGCGAGGTCGCGCCGCAAGGCGTCCAGCACGAGGGCAAAACTCGTCCCTTCTTCGCGCAGGCGCCGGAACAGGGTGGAGCGGCTGAAACCCAACTCGCGCGCCATGTCGTCCGCACCCGGTTCACCCTGGTGAAGGCGGAGCCGCATGGCCTCTTCGAGCCGGGACCGCACGGTCTCCACCGGCGAGGCAGCGGCCATCAACCTCTCCGCCTTCTCGCAGAGCACGCCAAAGACGTAGCGGCGCTCGCGCGCCACCGGCCATGTGGCGACCTCGGGATGAAGCTGCAGCGCGTTGAAGGCCGCCCCGAAATGCACCGGACAGGCGAAAATCTCGTCATAGAGGCCGGCATGAGGCGGCGCCTCGTGCGTCACATGCACGGAAAGAACGTGAGGGCGATCAAGAAAGCGGCGCGGCCCACAGGTGAGCTGGGCAAACGCCTCCTCTGTCATCGGAGGAAAGCTGTTCGGATCCGGCCGCCGGTCGACAAGATAGAGCCGCCCCTCCCGCGCCTCCAGCCCGAAGCGCGCCGGCAGTTTCGGGTCGGCAGCCAGGGCCAGCCGGCCATAGCGCTGCATCTGCGCGAAGGCCTCGCCCATGGTCGCCGAAGCCTCCATGATGAGCCCGAGAATGGAAAGATCCGCCATGCCCACGTCTGCGCCGAAACGCAGCGACAGGCCCGTATCGCCAGAGGCCTGCCGCGCCAAAGCCAGAAGCGTGGCGTAGTGCGCAAACGGCAGGCGCGCATCAGGATCGGCCAGCAGCAAATGGTCGATGCCCGCCTCCGATGCAAGCGCCCGGCCATCCATGCCGCGCCGGTCCAGAAAGGCCACGAAGCCGGCAACTATTCCTGCGGCAATCGACGCCTGCTCCATGTCCCATCCCCTGACCCGCAGGATCAATCCCTTGACCCGCGGGATCATTGCCGGAGCGACAGTCCTTGCCGATAAGAGCCCCTGTTGCATCCGTTTGCCCAGGACCTTCTAGCATGAACCAGCCCTCCGTCATCCGCCTCAACCTGCTGCGGGCTTGCTACGCATTGATGTTTGTGGGGCTGGGCATAACCGTCTGGCCCCAGGTACTGTTTGGGGCCGCCGATCTGCCCCTGATGGCCGGGGCGACCAATGCCCTCCTCGCCGCGCTCGGTCTCACCTGCGGGCTGGGCCTCATCGCGCCATTGCGCATGCTGCCGCTCTTGCTCTTCGAGGTGGCCTGGAAGCTGATCTGGACCGTGTCGGTTGCCCTGCCCTTGTGGCTGAGCGGGCGCTTCACGGCAGAAGCTGGCGACATCCTGTTTGCTGTCGCCTTCGTGGTCCCCTTCCTGTTCATCATTCCATGGCGTTACGCATTGTCCAGTTTCACCCGTCCTGAACCCTGGCGCCACGCCACCGCAGTCGCCGCCGAATGAAAAAGGCCCGGGCACTGCCCGGGCCTTTTGCTTTGTCGCTGTGGTAATGTCAGCGCAGATCGAACCGATCGGCGTTCATCACTTTGGTCCACGCCGCGACGAAGTCTCGTGTGAACTTGGCCGCTGAATCGGACTGGGCATAGACCTCGGCATAGGCACGCAGATGGGAATGGCTGCCGAAGATCAGGTCGACGCGGGTCCCCGTCCAGCGGATCGCGCCGCTCTTGCGATCACGGCCTTCATAGACGCCCTCCTCGCCCACCTTGGGCGCCCACACGGTGTCCATGGTGAGCAGGTTGAGGAAGAAGTCATTGCTGAGCACTTCCGGTCGATCGGTGAAGACACCGTGCTCGTTGACACCGGTCTTGAGCACGCGCAGGCCGCCCAGCAGCACGGTCAGCTCGGGGCCGGTGAGCCCCAGAAGCTGTGCCCGGTCCACCATGGCCTCTTCCGGCTGCATGAAGGTGCGCTTGCTGTAGTAGTTGCGGAAGGCATCGGCCCGCGGCTCCAGCGCGGCAAACGAGGCCACGTCGGTCTGCTCGATGGACGCGTCCATGCGGCCCGGCGTGAACGGCACGGTGACCGGCTGTCCCGCATCGCGGGCGGCCTTTTCGACGGCGGCGGAGCCGGCCAGCACGATGAGGTCGGCCAGCGACACCTTCTTGCCGCCGGCTGCAGAAGCATTGAACTCGGCCTGGATGGCTTCGAGCTTGCCCAGCACCTTGGTCAGTTGCGCCGGCCTGTTGACCTCCCAGTCACGCTGCGGGGCGAGGCGAATACGCGCCCCGTTTGCGCCGCCGCGCTTGTCCGACTTGCGGAATGTCGAGGCCGAGGCCCAGGCGGTGGACACCAGCTCGGAGACGGAAAGGCCCGAGGCGAGCACCTTGGCCTTGAGGGCGGCAATGTCCGACGCGTCGACCAGCGGATGATCGACGGCGGGTATGACGTCCTGCCAGATCAGGTCTTCGGCCGGCACTTCCTTGCCCAGGTAGCGGACCTTGGGGCCCATGTCGCGATGGGTCAGCTTGAACCAGGCGCGGGCGAAGGCGTCGGCGAACTGGTCGGGGTTTTCGAGGAAGCGCCGCGAAATCTTCTCGTAGATGGGGTCGAAGCGCAGCGACAGGTCGGTCGTCAGCATGGTCGGGCGATGCTTTATCGAAGGGTCGAAGGCATCGGGAATGACCAGATCGTCGGTCTTGGCGACCCACTGCTTGGCGCCAGCCGGGCTCGTCGTCAGTTCCCACTCGTACTTGAAGAGGTTCTCGAAGAAGAAATTGCTCCAGCGCACCGGCGTCTGCGTCCACGTCACCTCAAGGCCCGAGGTGATGGAGTCCTTGCCCATGCCGCTTTCGAATTTGCTCTTCCAGCCGAGCCCCTGGTCCTCGACCGCGCCACCCTCGGGGTCAGCACCGATGAAGGACGGATCACCCGCGCCATGAGTCTTGCCGAAGGTGTGGCCGCCTGCGATCAGCGCCACTGTTTCCTCGTCATTCATCGCCATGCGGGCGAAGGTCTCGCGGATGTCACGCGCTGCTGAGACCGGATCGGCATTGCCGTTCGGGCCCTCGGGATTCACATAGATGAGCCCCATCTGCACGGCAGCCAGCGGCTCTTCGAGCTGGCGCTCGCCGCTATAGCGGCTGTCGCCCAGCCAGGTGCCTTCCGGGCCCCAATAGAGCTCTTCGGGCTCCCACACGTCGGCGCGGCCACCGGCAAAACCGAAGGTCTTGAAGCCCATGGATTCGAGGGCGACATTGCCCGTAAGGATCATCAGGTCCGCCCAGGAAATGGCGTTGCCGTACTTCTGCTTGATCGGCCAGATCAGGCGGCGGGCCTTGTCGAGATTGGCATTGTCCGGCCAGGAATTGAGCGGCGCGAAGCGCTGCTGGCCCATGCCGGCGCCACCGCGCCCGTCGGTAATGCGATAGGTGCCGGCGCTGTGCCAGGCCATGCGGATGAAGAGGCCGCCATAGTGCCCGAAATCGGCCGGCCACCAGTCCTGGCTGTCGGTCATGAGCGCGCGGAGGTCGGCCTTGACCGCGTCGAGGTCCAGGGCCTTGAAGGCCTCCCGATAATCAAAGTCCGCGCCCATGGGATCGGACAGGGCCGAATTGGTGTGCAGCACCTGCACGTCCAGCGCTTCAGGCCACCAGTCGCGATTCTTCGGGCCGCGGCCGCCGCCATGCGGGAACGGGCATTTGCCACCTTCGGATTTGGGATTGGGATCGGTCATGGGGGGCCTCCTGTATAGAACTTCCGGCGTTATAGAAGGGCGACTTTGATTAGGCCAATTGATAATTCTTCCAATCATGATAGGAGGAACTTATCATGACCATCTCCCTCAAGCAGATGCGATATGCCCTTGCCGTGGCACGGACGGGGCATTTTGGCCGCGCTGCCGAGGCGTGCGCGGTGAGCCAACCCGCCCTGTCGCAGCAGATCCTGGCGCTCGAAGCCCTTTGCGGCACGCCGCTTTTCGACCGCCTCAAGACCGGCATTCGCCTCACGCCCTTCGGGCGGGACTTCGTTGCCCGAGCCAGTGAGATCGTCGCGGACGCCGACGCACTCGACGACTTCGCGCTGGCCCGGCGCGGCCGGCTGGACCGGCCGCTGCGCTTCGGCCTCATCCCGACGGTTGCTCCCTATCTGCTGCCACGCATATACCCGGCCCTCACCAGAAACTTGCCCGAGGTCAAGTTTTCCATCAGCGAGAGTCGCACGGAAGCATTGCTCGATGGCCTCGACGACGGGCGGATGGACATCGCCCTCATCGCCACCGAACCGCCCTTGTCAGGGCCACGCCTTACCTGCCGGTCCCTGTTCGAAGACCCTTTCGTGCTGGCAACCCCACGCAACGAGACAGCCGCCGACCCGGTGAACCTCTCCGAACTGCCGCCCGAACGCATCCTGCTGCTTGACGAAGGGCATTGCTTCCGCGACCAGGCCATCGCCGCTTGCGGGCTTGAGGGTGACCGCGCGGCGCATGCCTTTGCAGCCACTTCCCTGGCGACCATTGTCGAGTTCGTGGCCAACGGCCAGGGCGTGACGCTCCTGCCCGGCATATCGTTGCGCAAGGAGGCGAGCGACCCGCGCATCGCCATTCATCCCCTCGGAAACCCGTCGGCCGGGCGGCAATTGCGGCTGGTCTGGCGCGAGGCGACGCCCTATGCCGCCATCTTCGAACGCGTCGCCGACGTCATCCGCCAGGACGGCGGGACACCCACTGGTCACGTGTGAGCTTTCCCCATATGACTTTGGCAAGCACGCCTTTTCGTGCTGCCGGAGTGCGTTGCCGATGGCGCGTTCGCCTACCACAGGAACCACGAGCAAGACCCGCCGCAAACCGGCGAGCACCGCTCCGCGCAGCCGGTCAAGCCAGGCGCCGAAGGCACCGCCCGCAACGGCCGGCAAGGATGCTGCCACCCCACCGGCAAAGCCACGCCGCCGTGTCTCCCTGCCATCGCTCGAAAGCGGCGCGACGCTGCTGCGCAAGGTCGTGCTCAACGCCGTCTTCGTGATAGCCGTGGTGCTGTTCTTCGCAGTCATGGTCGCCCAGTTCCTGCGCGAACAGGTGGTGATCGAGCCGATCGCCGTACCCAAGGCGCTGATTGCGCAGGGCCTCAGCCCCGAAGTCGTCGCCGGGCGGTTGTGGGACGGATTGCGCGATGCCCAGTTGCGCGCCCGCACCGCCAAGGCAAGCCTCAGCGCCATTCCCGACAGCCAGCGCATCCAGTTCACCGTCCCCGAAGTCGGCCTGTCGCTCGACTCCATCGTTCGCCAGACCAGGCAGTTCTTCAACCTGCATCAGGCGCGGATTGGCGGGGAGATCGTCTGCGCCGACACCGCCTGCGCGCCCGAGGGCATGCAATTGCGCCTGCGCATCCTCAAGGGAGGCAGCGAGATTGTCGACCTGCCACCCCTCGGCACTACCGACCAGCGTGGGTACTTTACCGATGCCGCCGTGGAAGTCCTTGGCGTGCTCGACCCCTTCGTGGCCGCCGCGGCCCTTGCCGACCGCCAGCCCGTCCGCGCCGCCACCCTCGCCCGGCGGCTGGTGCGCCAGCACCACCCCGACGCCAAATGGGCGCAGAACCTCCTCGGAAACCTGGCCAGCAATGCCCAGAACCATGAGGGCGCCGTCGAGGCCTATCGCGCCGCGCTCGACCTCGATCCAGGCTTCGTCATCGCCCAGGCCAATCTTGGCCGCGCCCTGCGCCAGGCCGGCGATCTCGATGGCGCGCGCCAGGTCTATGATGCGCTCGCCCAGCGGGATCCAAATTTTCCTGCGCTCATCGAGGGGCAGGCAGAACTGCGGCTGGCCGAAGGTTCAACCGACGAGGCGATTGCGCTGCTGCAGCGGGCGGCCGAACAGGACCCCGGCAGCGCCCACTACTTCGCCCGCATCGGCCAGATCGAAGCCGAGCGCGGCAATGGCGACGTGGCCCAGGACTGGTTCCGGCGCGCCCTGCAGATCGATCCGGCCTATCCGCTGGCGCTCGAACCGGTCTTCATCGCCCTCGTCTCGTCGGGCCGGCTGGAAGAGGGCGAGGCCCTGCTCGGTGCGGCGGCCCGCTACCGGCCGGCAGAGGCCGACACGCATGCCCTGCACGCGGCGGCTCTCACCTTCCTCGGGCGCCAGCAGGAGGCGCTCGACGCTTTCGACCGGGCGCTGCTGATCACGCCCGATGACTTCGACCTGCTCTACCAATCGGCCGGGCTATTGCAGGAACTGGACCGCCTGCCCGAGGCCATCGACCGTTTTGGACGCGCTATTGCCCTCAGGCCCTATGATCCCGCCGCGCGCTTCGGCCGGGGGGCGGCCCTGGCCATCACCGGCGACAACGCCAGTGCCCGTATCGATCTCGAGCGCGTGCTGGAACTGGATACGTCCGGCACGCAGTATGGCAACCTGGCCCGCGGCTTCCTCGACATTCTCGACGGCCTCGACGCCGCCCAGGCCGAAGCTCAGGCGACCGAGGAGGCAGAGGGGCAATGACCGACATCCAGCCACAGTCGGGCCTGAGCCTTAGCCGCGTCGATGCCGGGCTGGCAACCCTGCGCACCATGATGATCAATATCGGCTTCTTTGCCGCAACGCTGCTGCTGGTCCCCACCATGGGCGCGCAGATCATCCGCAATCCCATCATCATCGAACCGATTGCGGTGCCGCAGGCCCTGGCCGATCGGGGCATGACATCCGCCGTGGCCGCCAACCGGGTCTGGGATGGCCTGCAGGACTATAGCCGCACCGCTGCCCTGGCGCGGCAGACGCTGGTGGCGGTGCCGGATAGCCAGTTGGTCGAGTTCACCCTGCCCGGCTCCACGCTCTCCATGGACGCAGTGCTCCGGCAGGTTCGCGAGTTCCTCGGCGTCCAGGAAACTCGCATTACCGGCGAGATCACCTGCCAGACCGCCGATTGCGCGCCGGCTGGGCAGCGGCTGCGACTGCGGGTCGTGCGGGGCAGTGCCGAAATGATCGACATGCCACCCATGGCGACCACCGCCACATCGGCCTACTTTCGCGACGCCGCCGGCGCCATCTTCGATGTGCTCGACCCCCTCGTCGGCGCTGCCGCCCGCGCGGTGACCGATCCGGAGGGAGCGGTGGCACGGGCCCATCGCATAGCGGCCGGGGGTGGCCCCGATGCGCCCTGGGCCTATGCCTTGATGGGCGATATTGCCCTGGCCGAAGGTGAGGCCGACGTGGCCACGGCGCACTACCAGTCGGCCCTTGCCATCGATCCGAACCTGCCGCAGGCCCGCCTGGGTCTGGCACGCGCCAACCTCGCTGCCGGGGACCTCGACGCCGCCGAAGCGCAGGTTGCGCTGATGCCCGGCCAAGGCGACCTCCTGCCCCAGACCCTGCTGCTGCGTGCCGACATTGCACTGGCCCGCAGCGACCACGCCACCGCCGAAGCCGAGGCCCGCGCTGCCGCCGAAGCCGACCCGCTGTCGCCACAGCCGCTCATCCGGGTGGCGGAGATCGCCCGGTCGGCAGGCAATGACGATGCCGCGCGCCTCGCCTATGCCGAAGCACTGGCACTCGATCCCGGCGCCTCGGCGGCCCTCAGCGGCCTCTCCGAATTGCATCGGGCAGCCGGCGACCTTGCCGCCGCCGAAAGCCTGCTCAAGGATTGGGCCGATTATGCACCTGGCAGCGCCGAGGCGCTGCGGGCCCTCGTGGCCATCCGCGTCGAACGTTCCGACGCCACCGGCGCCACCGAAGCCTATGCACGGCTGGCAGCAGTGACGACCCTCACCACCGAGGAAGTGTTGGCACGCGCCAACCTGCTCGCGCAGTTGGATCGTTATGCGGAAGCTGCAGACGTGCTCTCTCCCCTGGCCTCCGGCGAGCTGCCGGAGCCGCAGGCCGTGCTTGCGCTGGCGCGGCTCCACGAACAGGCCGGACGAGCCGGGCGGGCGCGAGACTTCTACCAACGCTACCTGGACCTCGGGCCCGACCTGCCGGAGCGCGCCGCCGTCGAAGCCGCGCTCGCTGCGCTGGACGGCTAGGCCGTCGCCCGTCGCCGCTGCTGGAAGCTGTCCCAGGAGAACACCATCAGCGACACCCAGATCAGCGCAAAGCTGAGAAGCCGCAGGGGATTGAGCTCCTCGCCAAAAAGGGTGATGGCGAGCAGGAACTGGATCGACGGCGCCAGGTACTGGAACATTCCGATCGTGGTCAGCCGAAGCCGCCGTACGCCATAGGCGAACAGCAGCAGGGGAATCGCCGTTGCCGGGCCGGTGAGCACCAGAAGCGTCATCTGAACCGGATCGGCGTGAACCCCGATGCCGCGGGTGGCCAGGTCGAAGGCTACGAAGGCCACTGCAAAGGGCGCGACCACCACCGTCTCGGCGAACAGACCCGTCGCCGGACCTGCCTGGGCGGTCTTGCGGATGAAGCCGTAAAAACCGAAGGACAGGGCAAGGCCCAGCGCCACAAAGGGGATGCGCCCGATCCCGGCGGCCTGGATCAGGATCGCCACCAGGGCAATGCCGATGGCGATGGTCTGCATGCGGTTCTGCCGCTCGCCCAGGAGGATCATGCCGATCGCCACGTTGACCAGCGGATTGATGAAATAGCCGAAGCTGGCCTCCAGCACCTGCCCGGTCTCGACAGCCCAGACGTAGAGCAGCCAATTGCCCACCAGCAGGATAGCGGACAGCGCGATGACCCGCATGCGCCTGCCATCACTCAGCACGGCCCGGACTTCAGCGAAGCCGCCGGCGAAGGCAAGGATGACAGCCAGCAGCACCAGCGACCAGAGCGTCCGCTCCGCCACGATCAGCATCGAGCCCGCCGCTTCCATGAGGCGGAACAGGATGGGCAGGAAGCCCCACAGGAGGTAGGCCGAGAGCGCGGCGACGACGCCCTTCCGGGTTTCGCTCGAGGCCGTGTCAGGGAGGGTCGTATCCGGCGCGGCCACTTCGGGCGCCTGTTCGGGAAGGGTCATGGCAAGCTCCGCGCCGCACGGGCGCCCTGCCCGTGTACCAGCGCGCCCGCAGCCGGACCAATCAGAGTTTGTGATCGCTCCCCCTTGCAATGGTGATGACTCGGACCCAAACTTTTACGCGTGTCGAACGTTGGCTCCCGGAAGCGCCGGCCGTGCCGTTGCGCTTTCCGGCATGACCCGGTGGTCGTGCCCAGGCCAGAACCCGTCCCGACAAGAGGAGCTGCAAATGAAAAAGACCGTAACCTGGATCCTGATCGCCGACGGCAACCAAGCCCGTGTGCTGGAACATGGCGGTCCCGGCAAAGGCCTCCTTTCCGTCAAGGGTCTCGACTGGTCCATTCCCCCGCTCCAGACTCAGGATATCAATGCCGATCGCCCGGGCCGCAGCCACTCGTCAGTCGGGTCCGGCCGCAGCGCCATGGAGCCGCGCACCGACCCGGTCGATCACCGCGAAGCCGAGTTCGCCCGCTCGGTTGCCGGGGTACTCGACGACAAGGCCAAGGCGGGTGCCTTTGACCGCCTGGTGATCGCAGCCGCACCCGTGACCCTGGGCAATCTGCGCAAGGTCATGTCGGATCATGTTCGGAAAGCCGTGGTTGCCGAGCTCGACAAGGACCTCACCAACGTCCCCACACCGCAACTCGACCGCCACTTCGACGGCATCATCGCAGTCTAGCAAGCAATTCTGGAAATAGAGATTATTGATCAATCTCTTGCGCGGACTTTCTCCGGCAACGATTCAACGTCTTGAATCAGTTATTCAGGGCGTTGAATCAGTCTGAGAGAGACTTGAATCAAACCGGAAAGACAGCGGTACGAGGTCTTGCCTTGTGCCGCTAGTCGTCTGTTTCCGTATCGCTTTCTTCGCCATCCAGGGCGTCGAGGAACTGCAGCAGCAGTGAATTGACCAGTTCCGGCTTCTCGATGCTCGGGATATGCGCTGCGCCCTCCAGCACCACAGCAAAGGCATTGGGCATGGTCTCGGACAGGGTCTCATGCCGATCCACCAGCGCGGTAAAATCCTCGTCGCCAACCATCAGCAAGGTGGGAGCATTGACATCCTCGACCCGGCCCCAGGCATCGGGCCGCCCCTCTTCCTGCGTCAGTTGCGGCTTTTCCAGCGCCTTGGCATTCATGTCCAGGAACAGCACCCGCGCGGCGCCGCCGACGCGGCCACTCTGGGTCCTGGGACCATCGAGCCATTCATGCGCCTGCACCTTGTTGATGAGGTCGAGGTCGCCGCGTTCCCAGGCATCCTCCTCAGCCATTTCGATGGCCCGCTCCTCGGCGGTCGCGCTCCACGGCGCCCCGGTGATGGACGTGCCGACGAGGACAAGACCGATCACCCGCCCCGGATGGGCCAGCGCGAAGTCGACCGCCAGCCCACCGCCCATGGAACAGCCCACCAGTACGGCCGCATGGATGTCGAGCGCGTCGAGCAGGGCTTCGAGATCGTCAAGGTGGCTGAAGGGCTCGTCGGGACTGGTCGTCTCGCCATAGCCGCGCCGGTCATAGGCCACGGCGTGCCAGCCGGCATCGGCAACGGCCTGCATCTGGTCGAGCCACATGCGCTTGTCGCAGACCCCGGCATGGAGGAACACGACGGGCAGCCCCTCGCCCTGTTCCAGGCCGGCCAGCGTGGCGCCGCCGATCTCAACGGCAAAGGGCTCAGTCGTCATGACAGTCACTGCTCCAGCGCGGCGCAGAAGGTAATCTCGTCCTGTTCGCCGAACCAGCACCCATCCTGGCCCTCGACCGGCACGAAGCGCCCCAGTTCTTCCGGACGGCGGCCGGGTTGCGGCTCGGCGGCGATCAGATAGCCCAGTCCTTCGCCATTCGCTTCATGGGCAAAGACAAAGGTTTCCCCGCTCGGCAGCGTGAAAGTAATGCCGCCGCCATCGACATTGACGTCACAGGGAAATTCACCCTGCCCCGTCATTGAACACTGCCCCGGCGCTGCGGCAACCGGAACGGCGAGGGCAAGGCTGCACGCGAGCGCCGCCCCCGTCACAAATCGTCTCATACAGTCCCCCAAAGAACCGAACCTGTTCGGAGCCGAGCCCCGCCTTGCACAGCCTATTGCAGAAAGGCCTGCAAACCCAATGCTTTTCACAGATCAGTGCAGGTTTGGTAAAGGGGGGATCGCGCTTCAGCCCGCCGGATGAAGCAGGCCTGCCAGCGCCTGTTCGACGTCGGGCTGCGTATAGGGCTTCATGATGACCGGCCGGTCCTGCCAGGCCTCGGGCAATCCGTCCCTTCCATAGCCGGTGGCAAACAGGATCGGCACGCCGCGCGCCGCCAGCAGGGAGGCCGCGGGAAACACCGCCGCCCCGCCCAGATTGACATCCAGAATGGCCGCATCGGGCTCCACGCTGGTTGCCAGGCGCTGGGCATCGGCCAGGTTCATGGCCTGCGCCACGACGGTACAGCCGAGCGCTTCCAGCATGTCTTCCAGGTTGATGAGGACGAGCGCCTCGTCCTCGACCACGAAAATGCGCGGGCGGTCACTGGCCAAGCTGCACCTCGCCGACATCATAGGCCGACCGTGGAACGACGATCTGCAGCCGCATTCCGGCATCGTCATGGTTGAGATCGAGCGTGCCCCCAAGTTCCCCGGAAACCACGGTGCGCAGCAGCCGTGTTCCAAAACCGCCTCGGCCTGGGTCGCGCAGCGGAGGTCCGCCCCGCTCGACCCAGTCGATGACCAGGCTGTCCTCCTCCCCCTCGCTCCAGTTGACGGCAAGATTACCCCGGTCGGTGGAGAGTGCCCCATGCTTGGCCGCGTTGGTCGCCAGTTCGTGCAGGACCAGCGCCAGGGCCACCGTCGTCTTGGCATTGACAACCAGCGCCGGCCCGCCGAAGCGCACCTGATCGCCGCCAAAGGCCCGCAGCTCCTGGTCAACCAGGTGCCCGATCTCGGTATCGTGCCACTTGCGCTCACTCAGGATCGTATGGGCCTTGGAAAGCGCCATGATCCGGGCTTCCAGCGCCTGCCGTGCGGCCCCCACGTCAGTTGCGTTGCGCAGCGTCTGGCTGGCAATGGACTGCACCGTGGCCAGGGTGTTCTTGACCCGGTGATTGAGCTCGTCGATGAGCAGCCGCTGGCGCCGGGACGCCCGCACCGCTTCGGTCCTGTCCATTCCCTGCACGAAGACGCCGGTTATATTGCCTTCAGCGTCGCGGATCGGATTGTAGGAGAAGTCGAGAAAGGTTTCCTGGGCCGGCCTGCCGGGTTCGTTCTCCAGCATGACCCGCGCACCCTCGGCCGAATGATTCACCCCGTCCCGGAAGACGCGGTCGAGGATGTCGACAAATCCCTGCTCGACGACCTCGGGAAGAGCCGACGCGATGGGCATGCCGATCACGTTCCGCCCGCCAATCAGCTTCCGGTAGGAGTCAGAGGCGAAGGTGAAGATATGCGTGGGCCCGGACAAGACGGCGAAAAAGGCCGGCGCCTGCTGGAACATGCGGCGGAAGTCAGCGCTCGCCGCCTCCGCCTCGCGCGTCCGCTCGATGAGCCTCGTCGCCGCCGACATGGAGCTGAACGGCAGCGTCGCGGCCTCGCGCATTCGCGCCAGTTCGGTCACATCGACGGTGTTCTGGAGCACATACTTGACCTGCCCGTCATCGCCGAAAATCGGCACATGCACCGCCGTCCAGTAGCGCATGGCCATCTGCCCATCCTCCCCGGCAATGGGATAGGGCAGATAGGGCAGCGTATCGGGCTCGCCGCTGGCGATCACCTGCTCGAACGAGGCGCGCAGCTTCCGGCCGCTTTCGTCAGAGTTCGGGAAGAGATCGAAGAGGTTTCGCCCGCGCAGCTGGTCCATCGTGCGCCCAGTGGTGGCGAGATAGGCGGGATTGGCCGCGACATAGCAAAGCTGGGTATCGACCACCATGAAGGGGCTGGGCAGCGCCTCGAAGATGCGCGCGTAATCCAGCTCAACCATGTGACAAACGCCCCCGAACCAGGGCCAGACTCGTCGCCTGCCCGGTAGCCACAACTCCCTACCTTGAGGAAGGTTCCTCAGGATAGGGAATTTTCCGGGGGTCGCATCCGGAAACAGAAGGGCGCAGCTTGCGCCGCGCCCTTCGACTTGCTTATCGCGTCAGCGGCTTGTACGTCGCGCGCTTGGGATTGACCGCATCGGCACCGAGGCGCCGCACCTTGTCCGCTTCGTAATCCTGGAAATTGCCTTCGAACCATTCGACATGGCTGTCGCCTTCGAAGGCCAGCA
>CBFGPB010000024.1:0-16058 GCA_965650545.1 uncultured Devosia sp.
GAAGGCATCAGCGTCCGGTTGATTTCGGCCGAACCGATCGAAGGCATGGCGGAACGGGTCGACAGGCGCCTGACGGTCTTCCTCGCCGATCCCAAGGCCCTTCCTGCCACGAGCGCGCAGCTCAAGCGTGGGGGCAACGGCACGGTCAACTTCGTGGTCATCCGCGATGGCGGCGCCCGCGAATACGAGATCGAACTGCCGGGCAAGTATAACGTCACCGCCGAAGTGGCCGGTGGCATCAAGGCGCTCGATGGGGTGACGGACGTCCGGTTCGCGTGACGCAGAAACGGGCACGGGAGAGGGGAACTTCCGTTCCGACTCTCCCGCCTGGGGGCTTTCACCCGTCGTCCCCGCGTCGCGGCGCGGGTCCATGAGGCATAATAGCAGCCTCCGACGACTGGTTCGTTGAAATCATTGTTATAATGCCGCAGGTCAAACTGGGAGGGGCAGGGCGCTTGCCAACCTCGCTCAGTTCCCCTATAGCAGCCACGCGTTCGGCATGGGCCGGACGTGATTTCACACACGAGGCAGGCTTTCCTACAGGGAAATCCATCCGGTGGCGGGTTCCGCTGCAAGGCTTCGTGGAGGCATCAACCGGTAAAGGAGCAGCCCATCATGGCACTGCCTGAATTCTCCATGCGTCAGCTTCTGGAAGCTGGCGTGCACTTCGGCCACCAGAAGCACCGCTGGAACCCGAAGATGGAACGCTACATTTTCGGCGTTCGCAACGACATCCACATCCTCGACCTGAGCCAGACCGTGCCGGCCCTCAGCCGCGCCCTGCAGCTCGTGTCCGACACCGTGGCCGATGGCGGCCGCGTGCTTTTCGTCGGCACCAAGCGCCAGGCTGCCCCGCTGGTGGCTGATGCTGCCAAGCAGTCGGCCCAGTACTACGTCAACTCGCGTTGGCTCGGTGGCACCCTCACCAACTGGCAGACCATTTCCAACTCGATCGCCCGCCTGCGCGAGCTCGAGGCGATGAGCGAGGCCGATCTGGCCCTGCGCACCAAGAAGGAACGCCTGATGATGTCGCGTGAGCAGGAGCGTCTTGAGCGCGACCTGGGCGGCATCAAGGACATGGGCAACTTGCCCAACCTGCTGTTCGTGATCGACACCAACAAGGAAGAGAACGCCATCAAGGAAGCCCGCCGTCTGGGCATCCCGGTCGTCGCCATTGTTGATACCAACTGCGATCCCGACATCGTCGACTACGCCATTCCCGGCAATGACGACGCCAGCCGCGCGCTCGAACTCTACGTTTCGCTGGTCTCGCGCGCTGCCATCGACGGCATCAGCCGCTCTGCTTCGGGCCTCGGCGCCGATCTGGGTGCTGCGAGCGAAGCTCCGGCCGAAGACCTGCCGGCCGACGAGCCGACCGTCAACTAATCGTCGCCAAGGCGTGCTTCCTCCAGGGGAAGCACGCCCAGCCCGATTCCGGGCATGACAGATTGATCCCCACTCACAAAGCCGCCCCGCCAGGGGCCGCCAAGAGGTGAACCCATGGAAATCACTGCTGCAATGGTCAAGCAGCTCCGCGACTCGACTGGCGTCGGGATGATGGACTGCAAGAAGGCCCTGGCCGAAACCAATGGCGACATGGAAGCTGCGGTCGACTGGCTGCGCACCCGTGGCCTTGCCAAGGCTGCCAAGAAGGCCGATCGCGTCGCTGCCGAAGGTCTGGTCGGTGTTGCCACCGCTGGCACCAAGGCTGCCGTCGTCGAAGTCAATTCGGAAACCGACTTCGTTGCCCGCAACGAACAGTTCCAGAATATAGTTGGCGCCGTCTCCAAGCTGGCCCTCGATGCCGATGGCGACGTCGTCAAGCTCGGCGAAATGCCGTTCCCCGGCACCGGTCACTCGGTTTCGGCCGAACTGACTGAAGCCATCGCCAAGATCGGCGAGAACATGAACCTGCGCCGCACCCAGACCGTCTCGGTCTCCGATGGCGTGGTGGAAAGCTATATCCACAATGCGGTCAAGCCCGGCATGGGCAAGATCGGCATTCTGGTCGCGCTGGAATCCACCGGTGACAAGGCTGCCCTCAGCGCCCTCGGCAAGCAGCTGGCCATGCACATCGCTGCCGCCCAGCCCCAGGCCATCTCGCCCGACGAGCTGGACCAGGATGTGGTTGCCCGCGAGCGCGCCATCATTCTCGAGCAGGTCAAGGAAAGCGGCAAGTCCGCCGAGATCGCCGAAAAGATGGTGGAAGGCCGCATGCGCAAGTACTTCGAGGAAGTCACGCTGCTCAGCCAGGTCTTCGTCATCGACGGCGAAACCAAGGTCGCCGACGCGATCAAGAACGCCGAGAAGGATGCCGGCGCTCCGATCAAGCTGACCAAGTTCGTGCGCTTCGCCCTCGGCGAAGGCATCGAAAAGGTCGAAAGCGACTTCGCGGCCGAAGTGGCCGCCACTGCCGGCGTCAAGTAGGACGTTTTTCAGTTCAGGGGGTGGGCCCTCGGGCCCGCCTCCCGCTCTCCAGGGTTTCAACTTTCCTGGATCGAGCTTTCATTATCTCATGAGTTTCGTGCAGAACCTCGGCTTCATTTGCCGGACGTTTTGCCCTAGGGTTCGCCGGGTCCGCAGGAATCGGTGGACCGCACAAAACCGCCAAAGGGGTCCGGTCAATGTCGTCCGCGTATAAGCGCATCTTGCTCAAGGTTTCGGGTGAAGCGCTGGCGGGAGACAATTCCTTCGGCATCGAGCCTCCCTATCTGCAGGCGATTGCCGGTCAGATCGCGGACGTTGCACGTTCTGGAGTACAGGTCGCCATCGTCGTGGGTGGCGGCAACATTTTCCGCGGCATGGCTGGCGCTGCCGATGGCACCGACCGGGTCACGGCCGACCTCATGGGCATGCTCGGCACGATGATCAACGCGCTTGCCCTCAGCAACGCCATTGCCCGCCAAGGTGTAAAGTCCAAGCCCTTCAGCGCTGCCACCATGCCATCGGTGGCCGACACATTTACCGCGCGGGACGCCAAGCAGTCGCTGGAAGAGGGATTCGTGGTTGTCCTCGGGGGCGGCACGGGCAATCCCTTTTTCACCACCGACACTGCCGCCACGCTGCGCGCCATCGAACTCGAATGCGATGTGGTTCTCAAGGGCACCAAGGTCGATGGTGTGTATTCCGCCGATCCGATGAAGGACCCGACCGCAACCCGGTACAACCAGATCAGCTATGATCAGGTCATCGGTCAGAATCTCAAGGTGATGGATACCGCCGCATTCGCGCTTGCCCGCGACAACGCCATGCCGATAATCGTATATGCTCTGGATGATCAGGCGGGTCTGGCTGGCGTGCTGGAGGGTAGGGGCCGGTCCACGCGCGTCGGCAATCCGGACTGATCAATCGAACGAGCCGACGGCCATGTGGCCGGTCGGTACCCAGATATGAGCTGGGTTCCGGGCGCAAGATCCGGACCGGCAAACGACTGGAAGGAAACGGCAATGGCCGCAAGCTACAATCTCAATGATCTCAAGACCCGGATGCAGAAGTCCATCGCTTCGCTCAAGGACGAGCTGGGTGGCCTGCGGACCGGGCGCGCCAGCGCCAGCCTGCTCGAGCCGGTAACGGTTGAGGCCTATGGCTCGCGCATGCCGCTCAATCAGGTGGCCACTGTGACGGTGCCGGAGCCGCGTATGCTCTCCGTACAGGTCTGGGACCGCGGCATGGCCAATGCCGTCGAAAAGGCCATCCGCGACAGCGGGCTCGGTCTTAATCCCATGGGCGAGGGCCAGGTGATCCGCGTGCCGCTGCCCGAATTGAACGAGCAGCGCCGCAAGGAACTGGCCAAGGTTGCCCATACCTATGCCGAGCAGGCGCGCGTGGCTGTGCGCCACATCCGTCGCGACGGCATGGACGCCTTGAAAAAGGCCGAGAAGGACGGCGACATGAGCCAGGACGACGCCAAGAAGCAGTCGGACCTGGTCCAAAAGGCCACTGACGACGCCGTGGCCGAGATCGATGCCATGGTGGCGCAGAAGGAACAGGAAATCATGCAGGTCTGATCGACCCGCTGATTGTGCGCGCCGGGAGGGCGTCTATGGCAGGGGAACCGGCCGCCAGTGTGAAAGCCGAGACGGGTGCGGGTCTGAAGATCCCGCGCCATATCGGCGTTATCATGGATGGCAATGGACGCTGGGCGAAACAGCGCGGCAAGCGACGCACCGAAGGTCACGTCGAAGGTGTGAAGTCGCTCCGCGGCCTTGTCGAACACTGCATCACCTATGGTGTCTCATACCTGACGGTCTTCAGCTTTTCGTCCGAGAACTGGTCGCGCCCACCTGACGAAGTGTCCTTTATCTTCAATCTTTTGCGTCGGTTCGTTGCGTCAGACCTTCAGCGTCTGATCCGCAACAATGTCAAGGTGAGGATCATCGGGGCGCGCGAGGGACTTGATCCATCGCTTGTACGCTTGATCGAGGATGTCGAGGCAAAGACGGCCGCCAATACTGGTCTCACGCTCATTGTTGCCTTTAACTACGGCAGCAAGGCCGAGATCGTGGCTGCCGCCCGCCACTTGGCACGTGAAGTCGCAGCAGGTCGCCTCGATCCGGATGAGATCGATGAGCAGAAGTTTGGCAATGCGCTCTATACGGCCGGCCTTCCCGATCCGGACGTCATCATTCGCACCAGCGGCGAGCAGCGGCTGTCGAACTTCCTCCTCTGGCAGGCGGCCTATGCCGAATTCGTCTTTGTCGAGGAGCATTGGCCCGATTTCGACGAGGCCAGCTTCCTCCGGGTGCTGGAGACGTTTACGCAGCGAGACCGCCGCTTTGGCGGCATCGGGGCGGCAGCCAGTTGAGTGATCCGAGTGGCCCAACGTTGGATCCCGCCAAGGCGACCCGGCGCTCATGGGCCGATGTCGGACCACGTGTTGTCTCAGCCCTTGTGCTTATCGTCCTGACGGCAACAGCGCTCTATGTCGGCAGCTATCTGTTCGCCGCAGTGGTGGGCGCGGTTTATGGCGGCGCCTATCGCGAGTGGGAAACCATGGTGTCCCGCGCGCCGCTCACCCCCATGGGGTGGGCGCTGGTCGCCCTCGTCGGCGTTTCCGGGCTGCTCTACCCCGCCTTCGGCGCCCTGGGCTCTGCCTTGCCGATCATCGCCGCCTGCATCCTGGCGCTCTTCATGGAGCGCGAACATCTGGTCTGGCGCCTGGTCGGCATCCTGCTTTTCGGCCTTCTCATCGTCTCGATCCTCGTGATGCGCGGCACTGGGGAGGCCGGGATCTGGGCAGGTGTCTATCTGGGTACGGTTGTCTGGATGACCGACACGGCCGCCTTCTTCAGCGGCAGGCAGATCGGGGGCGAGAAGCTCGCGCCAGACATTTCCCCCTCCAAGACCTGGTCGGGCGCCCTGGGCGGACTTGCGCTCGGGACGGGGGCGGGCCTGTTCGTCTGGATCTTGTTGACCGATTCCCCCTGGTGGATCGGCATTGTGCTGTCTGCGGCGATCAGCGTGCTTGGCCAGGTTGGCGATCTGTCGGAGAGTGCCATCAAGCGGTTCTTCCGGATCAAGGACAGCGGCGATATCATTCCGGGCCACGGTGGCTTGATGGATCGCCTCGATAGCCTCACATTCGGCGTGTTCCTGGTGGTCATTGTGGGGGCGGCCCATGCCGGTTTCGGCGCCGTGGCCGAAGGACTGCTCCACTGGTGACGCGCCCGACGGACAGTCCGTCGCGCAGGATTTGGAAACCGCATGTTTGATTTCGCCTACTGGCTCCTGTCCTACCTGGTTCCATTCCTTGTGGTGCTCACGGTCATCGTGTTCGTCCACGAAATGGGCCACTACCTGGTCGCGCGCTGGAATGGCGTTGCCATCCAGACCTTCTCCATAGGCTTTGGACGGGAACTGTTTGGCTGGGATGACCGCCATGGAACGCGTTGGCGCATTTCGGCCATTCCGCTGGGTGGCTATGTGCGCTTCGTGGGAGACATGAACGCAGCCAGCGTTCCCGATCCGGACGCCGCCGCCAAGGTCGACCCGGCGCTGGCGCCCCGGCTGTTCGTCAACAAGAATGTCTGGCAGCGCATCGCAATCGTGGCGGCAGGGCCAATTGCCAACGTACTGCTGACGTTCCTCATTCTTTATGCGCTCCTGCTTGGTTATGGCCGCTACACGATTCCGGCGGAAGTGGGCGAAGTGCTGCCCGGCTCGGTGGCCGAATCGGCGGGGCTTATGCCTGGCGACGAGATCCTGGCCGTCGATGGCTATGTCGTTCGTGGATTTACCGATCTGGTCCGCTATGTCGCCACCAGCCCCGAGCGACCCATCGTCATGGAACTCGAACGCGACGGGGCGGCCCTGACCGTGACTCTCGTGCCGAAGGCCGTCGAAGAGGAGGATCGCTTCGGCAATAGCCAGAGAATCGGGCAGATCGGCGTTCGCTCCAGTGCGACCGGGGAAGACGTGCGGCTCTATCGCCCCGGTCCGGTCGAGGCGATCGGGATGACCGTCGAGGAAATCCGCTTCATCGTGCAACGCACCGCAGCGTTCCTGGGCGATTTCTTTGTCGGACGCGGCGACGTCGAGCAGTTGGGCGGGCCGGTCAAGGTCGCCAAGGTTTCCGGAGAAGTCGCCACCTTGGGGATTGTTGCGCTCATAAACCTCATGGCGCTGCTTTCGCTAAATATCGGCATTTTCAATCTTTTGCCGGTTCCCATGCTCGACGGCGGGCATTTGTTGTACTATCTGGTCGAAGCCATTCGTGGACGCCCGCTGAGCCTGCGCGTTCAGGAGATCGGTTTCAGGTTCGGGTTCGCCCTGGTCCTGGCACTGATGGTCTTCACCTTGTTCAACGACACGGTATTCGATCATTTCGGCATCTTGCGCTAACCCATTGTTAACCTTGGTTCGCAAGGTGTTGCACGAATACAAGTGCGCCAATGAATTACTAACCGCGTGATCACTCGCGCCTTGTTCCTGGTTAAAAAAACAGTAAAACAGTTCCATGGAGTTAGCTTGGGGGAGCGCTGTGCATGGCGATTCTTCAGGCCGGTCGCAGAAGGCAATAACAATATGATTCACCCCACCAAGCTGATGCGTGGCGCGGTTTCGGCGATCGCCATTCTGGGGGCTTCCCCCATGGCCGCTGGCGTGCCTGTCCTTGGCGTCGTGACTGCGCAGGCGCAGGAGCAACTGGTTGCTTCGGTGCTGTTCGAGGGCAATCGCCGCTTCCCGGATTCGCAGCTCCTGGCCATGGTCGACATGTCGACCTCCGGCATCTTCAGCCAGCAGCGGCTCAATGCCGATATCGAGAGCATCCGTCAGGCCTATGATCGCGATGGCTTCACCGCCATCTCGGTTTCGGCGCGCACCGAGCCGACCGCTGACGGTCGTGTCCGTGTTATCTTCACCATCAATGAAGGCGAGCGCGCCGGCATTGCGGCGATCAACTTCACCGGCAACAATTCCATTGGGGCGAACAACCTCAAGGGTACGATGCTGACCAAGGAATCGGGCGTGTTGAGCTGGCTGCTCCGCGACGATACCTATGACGAACAGAAGATGGCGATCGATCGCGAGCGGATCCGCCTCTACTACGCAAACCGCGGCTTCCCTGATGCCCAGGTCAATTCGGTTGCCGAATACGATGCTTCGCGCAATGCCTATTTCATCAACGTGACGGTGAACGAAGGCCAGAAGTACGAATTTGGATCGGTTGGCATCGAAACCAGCATCGACGGCCTCAATACCGACGTGCTGCGCGGCACCGTGCGTACCGGTCAGGGCGCGACCTATTCGGTCATGGACCTGCAGAAGTCCATCGAGGACATGGCCTATGAGGCGACCGCCCAGGGCTATTCCTTCGCTGACGTCCGTGCTCGCCTCGATCGCGACGTGGCGACCAACACCTTCAACGTGACCTATCTGGTCGATGAAGGCGCTCGCATCTATGTCGAGCGCATCAACATCACCGGCAACGTCAAGACCCGTGACTTCGTGATCCGGCGCGAGCTGGAGTTTGCCGAAGGCGACCCGTTCAACCGCTCCATGGTTGTACGTGGCCGCAACAATATCGACGCCCTCGGTTTCTTCTCCCGTGTTGATGTGACCACCGGTCCCGGCTCGGCGCCGGACAAGATCGTCCTCAACATCAATGTCGAGGAAACCTCCACGGGTGAGTACGGCGCGACCGCTGGCTACTCCACCACCGAAGGCATCCTGGGCGAGCTGTCGCTGACCGAGCGCAACTTCCTCGGTCGCGGCCAGTATCTGCGCGCTGCCATTGGTGCTTCGCAGTCGGGCCGTACCTTCGACTTCTCGTTCACCGAACCGCGCTTCATGGGTCTCAAGGTCTCGGCAGGCGTTGATGCCTATCACCGCATCACCGATGAGACAGCGACCAGCTTCTATGGTTCTGAGACCACTGGCGGCCAGCTGCGCGTCGGCGTGCCGCTGACGAGCGCCCTCAACGCCCAGTTCTTCGGCGGCTACGAGCGCAAGGTCATCCGCGATCAGAACCCCGACGACTCCGCACTGGTTGCCAACGGTCAGGAATTCAACAAGGCCTTCGTCGGCTATAGCCTGACCTGGAACGGTGTCGATGACATCGAAAACCCGACCGAGGGTCTCTACGCCACGTTCACCCAGCAGTATATCGGCTGGGATCACAACCTGCTCCGCACCGAGGCCCGTGCCCGCTACTTCGTGCCGCTCATTCCCGATAGCGGCATCGTGGCCAGCGTCCGTGGTCAGGCCGGCGTCATCAACTCGATGGACGGCGGCACGGTCCACCCGGTCGAGGCTTTCATCCCCGGTTCCCAGTTGATCCGCGGTTTCGAGGGTCGTGGCTTCGGTCCGCGTCTGGCGAGTGGTGAGTTTGTCGGTACCACCATGTATGCGGGTCTGTCGGGCGAAATCGAATTCCCGATCCCCGGCCTGCCTGAGAACTATGGCCTGAGTGGTGCGGTCTGGGCCGATGCGGCCTGGATTGGCGACAGCAGCAACATCCTGGGTGGTGGTGGCGCCGTGGCGACCAGCAACGACCAGCCCTGGCGGACCTCCGTCGGTGCGTCGCTCATCTGGGACTCGCCCTTCGGCCCGCTGCGTGGCGACTTCGCCCACGTCCTCAACAAGTCGACGGACGACCGGACGCAGATGTTCCAGTTCACCATCTCGACCTTGCTCTAGTTCGAGTGGCGTGAGAAGGTTTTTGAGCCGCGGGGCGGTAGCACCGCGGCTCTGTCTTTTTTGAGTGATTCAATGGTCGACACCCGCTTTCACCGCTTTGCCGGCCCTTTGACACTGGGTGCCCTTCTGACCCAGCTGGGGCGGGCGGATCTGGTCGAAAACCTTGATGGTGCGGACCATGTGATCACCGGCGTCGCCGAACTGGATCTTGCCGGCCCGGGCGACCTCGCCCTTGCGGCTCAGCCCAGCTACATCGAGGAACTTCGACGGACGGTCGCCGGCGCGGTGCTGGTGGCACCAGCCCTGCGTGACGCTGTTCCGGCGGGTTGCATCGCAGTCTTGCTGGACAAGCCACACAACCTGTTTGCCGACATTCTCGACGCGCTCTATCCAGCCAGCACGCGCTCGATCATTGCCTCGGGGCGAGACGATCTCGGAGCGCCCATATTCGAGCGCGATGTCACGCTCGGCACGAACGTCGTGGTTGGTCCCGGAGTGGAGATCGGCCGCGGTACGGTCATCGGCGCAAACACGGTTATCGGGGCAGGGGTCACCATCGGCCGCAACTGCGTGATTGCCGCCAATACCACCATCGACTGCGCCCATATCGGCAACGATGTCGTGCTGCATTCGGGCGTGCGCATCGGCACCGAGGGCTTTGGATGGCTCGATTTCGGCCACTCCAACCGCAAGATTCCGCAGTTGGGCCGTGTCATCATTCAGGACCGCGTCGAGATCGGCGCCAACAGCACTGTCGACCGCGGCGCCTTGGGCGATACCGTAATCGGCGAAGGCACCAAGGTCGATAACCTGGTCCAGATCGGCCATAACTGCCGTATCGGCCGTTATTGCCTGATCGCGGCGATGACGGGTCTGTCTGGGTCCACCATTGTCGGAGATGGCGTGCTGATGGGTGGCGGCGTCGGCACGTCAGGCCACCTCAGCATTGGCGATGGGTCGGTGATCCACGGCCGCGCTGCTGTCACCAAGGATTGGCCCGCCGGGTCGAAACTTGCCGGTGCGCCGGCGCAGGATATAAGAGATTTCTGGCGGGAACTCGCCACTATGCGGAAACTGTCGAAGGGGGAGAAGCGGGGATGAATGAGACCGCCGCCGTGACCGAACTCAATGCCATGAGCATTGCCGAAATCCTGGATGCGCTGCCGCACCGCTATCCCTTCCTCATGATCGACCGCATTGTCGACATCAATGGCGACGAATCCGCCGTTGGCATCAAGAACGTGACCTACAATGAGCCCATATTCATGGGGCACTTTCCCGGCAACCCGATCTTCCCGGGTGTGCTGATCATCGAGGGCATGGCCCAGACGGCCGGGGCCATCGTCATCAAGCATGACTCCGGCGGCGGGCAGAAGAACATCGTTCTCATGCTCGGAGTCGACAATGCCAGGTTCCGCAAGCCTGCGGGTCCGGGCGACACCATCGAGTTCCACATTTCCAAGATGCACCGTCGCCGCAATGTTGGCCGCTACGAGGCCAAGGCCAAGGTCAATGGTGTGGTGATCGCCGAGGCCGAAATCACGGCAATGATCGTCGGTGCCTCCTCGTGAGCGCTCCCGTCGTTCACCCGACGGCGATCATTGCTGATGGGGCCAAGCTAGGGGCGGGCGTGCGCGTCGGCCCCTACAGCCTGGTTGGTCCCCGTGTGACGCTGGGCGACAATGTTGAGCTCGTGTCCCATGCCGTGGTGGAAGGCAACACTTCGATCGGGGCCGGTTCGCGCATATTTCCCTTCGCGTCGGTCGGCCATCAGCCGCAAGACCTCAAGTTTCATGGCGAGGATTCGCGTCTCGAAATCGGTGAGAACTGCACTATCCGCGAGTCGGTGACCATCAATCCGGGCACCGAAGGCGGCGGCATGCTCACCAAGATCGGCGACAATTGCCTGATCATGGCCAATGCTCACGTCGCCCACGACGCCATCATCGGCGACAATGTCATCATGGCCAACTATGTCGGCATTGCCGGCCATGTGCATGTCGGCGACAACGTCATCTTTGGCGGCACCTGTGTCATCCATCAGTTCACCCGCATCGGTGCCCACGCCTTCATCGGTGCCCAATCCATGGTGGATGGTGATGTCATCCCCTATGGCATGGCCATCGGCAATCGCGCGGCCCTGACCGGCCTCAACCTGGTCGGCCTCAAGCGGCGCAAGTTTGACCGCGAGGCCATCCACCGCCTGCGCGCCGCCTATCGGCAGATATTTGCCAGCGAAGGCACCCTGCGCGAGAGGGTCGAGGATGCTGCCGAACTGTTCCGCGATGATGTCCTGGTTCAGGATGTCGTGCGGTTCATCTCCGAGGCCCAGGATCGCCCCATTCTCCTGCCCCATAACGGCCACGAGAACGAATAGGCATAAGCCCGGGGGGCGGTCATGAGCGACGCGCTGCGCCTCTTCATCCTCGCCGGGGAACCGTCCGGCGACCGTATCGCTGCGGATCTCGTCGGCCGGCTGCGCAGTCGGGTCGATCTCGACCTGTCCGGCGTTGGGGGCGACGAGTTGGCGGGGCAGGGGCTCACCTCGCTCTTTCCTATGTCCGACCTGGCAGTGATGGGCGTCACGGACGTTGTTCTCAACCTGCCCCGGCTCCTTTGGCGTCTCGAGCAGGCAGCCCGCGCAATTCTGTCGGCGCGGCCGGATGTGGTTGTCCTTGTCGATGCTCAGGACTTTTCCCGCCTGCTGGCCGCGCGCCTGCGCAAACGTGGCTACAAGGGTCGGCTGATCCTCTATGTCGCTCCATCGGTCTGGGCTCGCAATCCCGAACGGGCGGCGCGCCTGAAGCCGCTTTTCGACGCCGTGCTGGCCGTGCTGCCCTTCGAACCCGCCGTTATGGAACGGCTTGGCGGCCCGCCCACGGTCTATGTCGGCCATCCGGCACTCGGTGACGCGCTGCCACCGCGGGACGAGCCCGAATCTGGACCCTTGGTCTTGCTCCCGGGGAGCCGGGCCGGCGAACTGCGACGCCATCTGCCCGTGCTCGCAGCACTCGCCAGCGACCTGGTCCGCAACCCCGCCGTCAGCGAACTGGTGATCCCCACGCTGCCGCGTCTGCGCGAACGGCTAGAGTCGGAAACTCGAACCTGGCCGGTTCCGGTTCGAGTCGTCGCCGGCCGGGACGCCAGACGCGACCTATACGCCTCAGCAGCGGCAGCGCTTTGCGTATCGGGCACCGTCACCCTGGAACTGGCAATGGCGCGGGTGCCTATGGCGGTTATCTATGCCCTGGATGGTCACCAGGCGCGGATCTACGAAAAGCTCGGGCGTCCGCAGGTGTCCCTGCCCAACATCATCCTTGGCCGCACGGTCGTGCCCGAAACGGTCCGCGCGCCCCTATCGGCCGACCATGTCCGCCCGGTTGTCATGGAGCTTCTGGACAACAAAAAAGCTCGTCAGGACCAGTCGGCGGCCTTTGACGAGCTCTTGGGGCTGATGCAAGCGGGGCAGTCCCCGTATTTGCGACAGGACCCGGCTGAGCAGGTCCTGTCGATCGTCCGAAATCAGCGGCTGCTGACCGGCTCGTAGTCGCGGGCAACGGCGCCATTGTACAGCTGGCGCGGACGACCGATCTTCTTCTGCGGATCGCCGATCATTTCCTTCCACTGGCTGATCCAGCCCACGGTGCGGGCCACGGCGAACAGCACGGTGAACATCGAGGTCGGGAAGCCGATCGCATCCAGGATCACGCCCGAATAGAAGTCCACGTTGGGGTAGAGCTTGCGGTCGATGAAATACTGGTCTTCGAGCGCAATGCGTTCGAGTTCCTGGGCAACCTGCAGGGTCGGGTTGTTGCCGACGCCGAGGATTTCCAGCACTTCCTTGGCCGTCTGCTGCATGACCTTGGCGCGCGGGTCGAAGTTCTTGTAGACCCGGTGGCCGAAGCCCATCAGGCGGAACGGGTCATTCTTGTCCTTGGCGCGGGCGATGAATTCGGGAATGCGGTCAACTGTGCCGATCTCGCGCAGCATGTTGAGGCAGGCTTCGTTGGCGCCGCCATGGGCGGGACCCCAAAGGCAGGCCACACCGGCCGCGATACAGGCGAACGGGTTCGCGTCGGACGAACCGGACAGGCGCACCGTCGAGGTCGAGGCATTCTGCTCGTGGTCGGCATGGAGCGTGAAGATCAGGTCCATGGCGCGGGCAATCTTCGGATTGACCTTGTATTCCTCGGCGGGCACCGAGAAGCACATGTGCAGGAAGTTCGACGCGTAGTCGAGGTCGTTGCGCGGGTAAACGAAGGGCTGGCCGATCGAGTACTTGTAGGCCATGGCCGCCAGGGTCGGGATCTTGGCGATCATGCGGATCGACGCGATCTCGCGCTGCCGCGGGTCGTTGATGTCTGTGCTGTCGTGGTAGAAGGCGGCCATGGCGCCGACAACGCCGGTCATGATCGCCATTGGATGCGCGTCACGGCGGAAGCCGCGGTAGAAATAGTGCATCTGCTCATGCACCATGGTGTGGCGGGTCACCAGTTCGTCGAACTCGGTCAACTGGGCCTGGGTTGGCAGTTCGCCGTAGAGCAGCAGGTAGCAGACTTCGAGGTAGTTCGACTTCTCCGCCAATTGCTCGATGGGGTAGCCGCGGTAGAGCAGTTCGCCCTTGTCGCCGTCGATATAGGTGATGGCGCTGTCGCAGGCTGCGGTCGACGTAAAGCCCGGGTCGTAGGTGAACAGGCCCGTCTTGGCATAGAGCGATCGGATATCCATCACATCCGGACCCACCGAACCACTCAGGATCGGGAATTCGTGGGTCTGGTCTCCGATGACGAGTTTGGCGACTTTATCGGTCATTGAGCTCTCCTCGCTACACCCTCTCGCCCGCAGGAAAGGACAGGAAATGCGGGCCGGGGGCCGGCGCCATGAAAGCGCCGATTTTCCCGGCAAGAGGTATCAGGTCTTGCCTGTGGCAAGCAACCGATAGGTGAGTATGACTTATCTATCCGACAGGCTGGCGACAGGCTCGACTATCGCTCTCAGCTGCCGATCTGGTCGCCGAGTCGCGCCAGGCTTTCCTCGCGGCCAATCAGCACCATGACCTCAAAAATCCCCGGAGATACAGTGCGTCCCGTGAGGGCGGCACGCAGCGGCTGGGCCAATTTCCCGAGCTTCAGGCCCTTCGCTTCGGCCAGGCCGCGCATGGCCGCGTCGATGGCCGGCACTGACCAATCGGCAAGCCCCCCTAACGTATCGGCAATGCCCTTGAGCAAGGCGCGCGCCTCGTCGGTCAACAGTGCAGCCGCCGCGGCGTCCGGCGTGATGGGGCGAAGGGCATAGATGAACTGCGCGAGGTCAATCAGCTCGAGTACCGTCTTGGCGCGCGGCTGCAACTCGGGCAGGGCGGCCAGCACCGTATTGTGGTTGGCGAGGAGACCCTTGGCGTCCTCGTCCCGACCCACTTCCTGTGCCGTCGCCACCATCACATCGTAGAGGTAAGCCGGGTCCGCCTCACGGATATAGTGACCATTGATGTTCTCCAGCTTGACGAAGTCGAAGCGTGCGGCGCCCTTGTTGAGGGCCTCAAGGCTAAACCACTCAACCATCTGCTCGGTCGAGAAGATCTCGTCGTCGCCATGGCTCCAGCCGAGGCGCGCCAGGTAGTTGCGCAAGGCCTCCGGCAGGTAACCCATCTGCCGGTAGGCCTCGACGCCCAGTGCGCCGTGGCGCTTGGAGAGCTTGGCGCCGTCGGGACCGTGGATCAGCGGGATATGCGCCATCTCGGGAACGGTCCAGCCCATGGCGTTGTAGATGACGATCTGACGCGCAGCATTGGTCAGGTGATCGTCGCCGCGAATGATGTGGGTGACACCCATATCGTGGTCGTCGACCACGACCGCATGCATGTAGGTCGGCGTGCCGTCCGAGCGCAGGATGATGAAATCATCGAGGTTTTCGGTCTTGAATACCACGTCGCCCTGTACATGGTCGTGCACGACGATTTCCCCGCTGAGCGGTGCCTTGATGCGAACCACGGGCTTGACGCCTTCCGGCGCCTCCGCCGGGTCGCGATCGCGCCAATAGCCATTGTAGCGCGGCGGCTTGCCGGCGGCGCGGGCCTCCTCGCGCATCTGGTCCAGCTCTTCGGGAGAACAGTAGCAATAGTAGGCGTGGCCCATCTTGACGAGTTCATGCGCGACTTCGGCATGGCGCGCGGCACGGGCAAACTGGCTGATCGGTTCACCTTCCCAGTCGAGGCCCAACCACTTGAGGCCATCGATCAGCGCCGTCACCGCGGCTTCGGTCGAGCGTTCACGGTCGGTGTCCTCGATGCGCAGTAGCATCTTCCCACCCTGGTTCTTGGCATAGGCCCAGCTGAACAGGGCGGTGCGGGCGCCGCCGATATGCAGGTAACCTGTGGGGGAAGGAGCAAAACGGGTGACGACCTGAGACATGGCAACCGGAAAGATTTGAGGAATTGCGGGCCGTGTGTAGCATAGGCGGGCTTGAGCGCAAGGGCGGGGGCGCATGGAGGCGGGGCAACTGGCTTGGGGGACCTTGGCCGGGTTGTGGCGGCGGTGGCGCGGTCACGACAGCAGCACGCCTGCGCCAAGAGTGCGCGAGCGTCCATCCGCCCTGAACGCCCTCCTTTCAGGACTTGCTACGGCTGTTGAGCGACGGCGCCTCTTCGTGCTTCTGCCATTCGGCCTGATCGCCGGGCTCATTCTCTATGCGGCGCTGCCCGGCGAGCCCCTCCCGCACGTTTACGGCGTCGGAACCCTGCTGCTGGGACTGGGCCTTCTTGGCAGCTTGTGGCGAGGCTCTGTTACCGGCACACGATGGGCCACCCAACTGCTCGCTATCTGGCTTGGATTCTGCCTCCTGCCGCTGCATGGCCTGGCATATGGCACGGCCATGCTCGGTTTCCCTGCCTATGGCACTTACGCGGCTGTTGTGGATGAGGT
>CBFGPB010000025.1:0-15867 GCA_965650545.1 uncultured Devosia sp.
CGAAACCCTGCGCCTTGGCCCCGATCACAGCCTTTACCTCGACAACGCACCCGAAACGCTGATCGAGGTCGCAGCCACCCTCGGTTTCATCACCCGCTCCGATGATCCCCGCCGCCGCGTCAGCGCCTGTATCGGCAATCGGGGCTGCACTTCGGGCCATATCCCGACGCGCGAAATCGCCGCCAGGCTCGCGCCTCATATGCTTCCGGACCGGCATCTGCATGTCTCCGGCTGCGCCAAGGGTTGCGCCCATCCACGCCGCGCCGAAGTGACGCTGGTGGGACGCCCGGACGGGATTGGCCTTGTCATCGATGGCCGGGCGGGCGATACGCCAGTGCACATCCTGGACGAGGCCGGGCTTGCCGATGCCCTCGTCCTGCACCAGGGCAGACAATGACCCAGTATGACTACATCAAGGATGGCGACAGCATCTATCGCCAGTCCTTCGCCATCATCCGGTCCGAGGCCGATCTCTCGCGCTTCGCCGATGACGAGGCCGAACTTGCCGTCCGCATGATTCACGCCGCCGGCATGGTCGACGCGGCGGAGCATTTCGTCTTCGGCCAAGGCTTCGTCACCGCTGCGCGCCGTGCGCTGATGGCCGGTGCGCCCATTCTCTGCGATGCCGAAATGGTGGCGCGCGGAGTCACCGCCGCCCGCCTGCCGGCGAATAACGAGGTCATCTGCACCCTGCGCGATCCCCGCACGCCCGACATCGCCGCCGCCATCGGCAATACCCGCTCGGCCGCCGCGCTGCATCTCTGGGACAGGCATCTCGAAGGCGCCGTGGTCGCCATAGGCAATGCGCCGACCGCGCTCTTCCATCTGCTCGAAATGCTGCGCGACGGGGCCCCAAAACCGGCCGCCATCCTTGGCATGCCAGTGGGCTTTGTCGGCGCGGCCGAATCCAAGGATGCGCTGGCCGAGAATTCCTATGGCGTGCCCTATGCCATCGTTCGCGGGCGGCTGGGCGGCAGCGCCATCACCTCGGCCTGCCTCAATGCCCTGGCGAGGGCTGGCCTGTGACCGGGAAACTCATCGGCGTCGGCACCGGTCCGGGCGATCCGGACCTCATCACCCTCAAGGCCGCCCGCGCCATCGCCTCGGCCGATGTCGTGGCCTATTTCGCCAAGCGCGGCAATCCGAGCAATGCGCGCGCCATTGCCGCCTCGCATTTCCATCCCGGCCAGATCGAGGAAGCGCTCGACTATCCGGTGACCACCGAACTCCACCGCCATGACGATGGCTACAAGGACCAGATCCAGGGCTTCTACGCCGAGGCCGCCGAGCGCCTCGCCGCGCATCTCGATGCCGGCCGCACCGTTGCCGTGCTCAGCGAGGGCGACCCGCTCTTCTATGGCAGCTACATGCACCTGCATGTGCGCCTCGCGCCGCGCTACCCCACCGAAGTCATCCCTGGCATCACCGCCATGTCGGGCTGCTGGTCCGCTGCCGGCCTGCCGCTGGTGCAGGGCGACGATATCCTCACCATCCTGCCGGGGACGCTCGACCAGCAGGAGCTATCGCGCCGGCTCAATGACACGCAGGGCGCCGTCATCATGAAGCTGGGGCGCAACCTGCCCAAGGTTCGCGCCGCCCTCAACGAGGCGGGCCGCCTCGAAGGGGCCGTCTATGTCGAGCGCGGCACCATGGACAATGGCGCCTCCATCGCACTCGCCGACAAGCCGGATGACAGCGCCCCCTACTTCTCGCTCGTCCTCGTGCCCGGCTGGAGCGCGAGGCCATGACGGGCAAGCTGACCGTCATCGGCACGGGGCCGGGCAATCCCAGCCAGACCACGCCGCAGGTCATGGACGCCATTGCCCAGGGGGAGCAGTTCTTCGGCTATGGACCCTATCTCGATCGCCTGTCCCTGCGCCCAGACCAGCAGCGGATGGCCTCGGACAATCGCGAGGAGATCGACCGGGCCCGCGCCGCGCTCGATGCCGCCTCGAAGGGCGCCTCGGTCTGCGTCGTCTCCGGGGGCGATCCGGGCGTCTTTGCCATGGCGGCCGCCATCTGCGAAGCCGTCGAGCATGGTCCCGAGACCTGGCGACGGCTTGATATCACGGTCCTGCCTGGCGTCACCGCCATGCTGGCTGTTGCCGCCCGCGCTGGGGCGCCCCTCGGCCACGATTTCTGCGCCATTTCGCTTTCGGACAATTTGAAGCCCTGGGAATTGATCGAGCGCCGCCTGCGCGCTGTGGCCGAGGCCGGCCTCGTCATTGCCCTCTACAATCCCATATCGAAGGCCCGGCCCTGGCAATTGGCTACGGCGTTCAGGATCCTGCGCGAAGTCCTGCCCGTCACGACGCCGGTCATCTTCGGGCGCGCCGTCGGCCGTCCTGACGAAAATTTCGTTGTCCTGCCGCTGGGCGAAGCGGATCGCCAGCAGGCCGACATGGCCACCTGCATCATTATCGGCTCGGCCGAAACGCGCATCGTCGAGCGGCCCGGCATGGATCCGCTGGTCTATTCTCCGCGGAGCGCCAGCTGATGACCGTGCCATGGCTCACCATTGTCGGCATCGGCGAAGACGGCCTCTATGGCCTCTCCCCCGCGGCCCGCGCGGCCCTGGCCGGCGCCGAGATCGTCTTTGGCGGTGCCCGCCATCTCGACCTGGCCGGGCCGGCCATCCATGGCGAGCAGATTGCCTGGACGACTCCCTTCACCAATTCCATCGAGGCGGTGCTGGCGGCGCGCGGTCGCAAGGTCTGCGTCCTCGCCTCCGGTGACCCTTTCAACTACGGGGTCGGCGCGACCCTGTCGCGCCATGTCGATCCGGCGCAGATGCTGGTCATTCCCCATCCATCTGCCTTCAGCCTCGCGGCTGCCCGGCTTGGCTGGCCCTTGCAGGATGTGGTGAGCCTGTCGCTACATGGCCGCCCGATCGACCTCATCCGGCCGCATCTGCATGCCGGGGCGCGCATCCTGGCGCTGACCTCCGACGAAAAGGGGCCGGGCGCCCTGGCGGCGCTCCTGGTCGAGGCCGGTTTTGGCCGCTCGATCATTACCGTGCTTGAGGCCCTGGGCGGCCCGCGTGAAGCCTTGCGCTCGCAAATGGCCGACAGCTTCACCTTTGCCGATATCGACCCGCTCAATGTTTGCGCCGTCACCGTCGTGCCCCTGCCCGGTGCCCGAATTTTGCCGCGCGCCGCGGGCCTCGAAGACGCCCTCTTCGAGCATGATGGGCAGATCACCAAGCGCGACATTCGCGCGCTCACCCTCTCGGCTCTCGCGCCGCGTCCGCGCGAATTGCTCTGGGATATCGGGGCGGGATCGGGCTCCATCGGCATCGAATGGATGCTGGCCGATCCAAGCCTGCGGGCCATTGCCATTGAAAGCGAACCCGAACGGGCCGAGCGCATTGCCCGCAATGCAAGGCATTTCGGCGTCCCCGACCTGCGCGTCGTCGGCGGCGCTGCCCCCTCGGCCCTGGCCGGGCTCGATGCCCCGCATGCCGTCTTCGTCGGTGGCGGCGGCACCACGCCCGGCGTCATGGACGCCGCCATGAGCGCCCTCAGGCCCGATGGGCGGCTGGTCGCCAATGCCGTCAGCCTCGAAATGGAGCAGGCGCTGCTCACGCTTCAGGCCCGGCATGGCGGCGAGCTCGTCCGCCTGTCCGTCGCGCAGGCAGTCCCGCTCGGCACAATGAGCGGCTGGCGTCCTGCCATGCCGATCACCCAATGGCGTTGGACGAAGGCATGACCGTGCATTTCATCGGCGCCGGCCCCGGCGCGGCCGATCTCATCACCGTGCGCGGGCGCGATCTCCTCGCGCGCTGCCCGGTCTGTCTCTATGCCGGCTCCATCGTGCCCCGCGAGATGCTCGACTGGTGCGGGCCCGGGACCCGTCTCGTCGACACCGCGCCCATGTCACTCGACGAGATCGAAGCCGAATATGTGCGCGCCCATACTGCCGGCGAAGATGTGGCGCGTCTCCATTCGGGCGATCTCTCCATCTGGAGTGCCGTGGCCGAACAGATGCGGCGGCTCGACCGTCTCGGCATCCCCTATACCCTCACTCCCGGCGTCCCGGCCTTCGCTGCAGCCGCAGCAGCGCTCGGACGCGAGCTCACCATTCCGGCCGTCAATCAGTCCGTGGTTCTGACCCGTGTCGGCGGCCGGGCCTCGCCCATGCCCGAGGGCGAAACACTCTCCGCATTCGGCGCCACCGGCGCGACCTTGGCCATCCATCTGGCCATCCATTCGCTGGGCAAGGTCGTCGCGGACCTGCGCCCGCTCTACGGTGACGACTGTCCCGTCGCCATAGTCGCCCATGCCAGCTGGCCCGGCGAAGTGATCATACGCGGCACCCTCGGCGACATCGAAGCCCGGTTCGATCCAGCCATCGAGCGCACCGCCATCATCTTCGTCGGCAAGGGGCTCGCGGCCCAAGACTTCCGCGAAAGTTCGCTCTACGATCCTGATTACCAACGCCGCTTCCGCGGCCGCGACGGCCTCTGACGCGTTTCCGGCACAAGGGGCGGTTTTGCGGTTCGGAAACGTGACAAAACCGTGTGTCCAGGAGAACCCCATGGCAGTCCTCACCCTCCCCGAACTCAACGGCAAGGCCGTCCTCATCACCGGCGCCTCCACCGGGATCGGCGCAGCGCTCGCCAAGGCTTTCGGAGCGCAGGGCGCCATGGTGGGCGTGCACTACAATTCCAGTGCCGACGCGGCCAAGACCGTTGCCGACGCCGTGGTCGCTGCCGGGGGCAAGGCCCATCTGGTGCGCGCCGATGCGTCCAAGTCGGGCGCCATTGCCGGCGCCGTCGAGGAAACTGCAGCGGCCTTCGGGCGCCTCGATGGGCTCATCAACAATGCCGGGGGCATGGTGGCCCGCCTGCCCTATGCCGAAATGACCGACGCCCACTATGACGCAGTCATGGACCTCAATGGCCGCTCGGTCATCGCCGCCAGCCGCGCCGCCTTTGCGCATATCAAGGCGGCCGGTGGCGGTTTCATCATCAACACGACCTCGGTTGCAGCCCGCAACGGCGCCAGCGGCGGCGCAGGTCTTTACGGCTCGTCGAAGGCCTTCGTGTCCAATGTGACGCGCGGCATGGCCAAGGAATTCATCTCATCTGGCATCCGCGTCAATGCAGTCGCGCCGGGCGTCATCGAGACGCCCTTCCACGAGCGCTATTCCACCGAGGCTCAGCTCAAGGCACAGCTGGCGACCATCCCGCAAGGCCGTCTCGGGGTGGCCGAGGATTGCGTTGGCGCCTACCTCTTCCTCGCCTGTGCGAGCCTTTCCGGCTACATCATCGGCCAGACCATCGAGGTCAATGGCGGCATGCTGATGCCCTGATACCCTTGCTTACGCCTTGGGATTCTTGGGGGGCACCGCCTTGAGGTGCTCCAGCAGATAGGCGTGGGTTGCTGCATTGGCCACGATCAGGCAGCCGGTGCGCTCGAAAACCTCCGGGCCTCTTCCCCACCAGTCGGTGACGATACCGCCCGCTTCCTCGACCAGCAGGATGCCTGCGGCCGTATCAACGAAACCGGTTTCCTCGAAATAACCGGTCAGCCGCCCGCAGGCGACCCAGGCGCAGCTATTGGCGGCGCTGCCGACGATCCGCACCGCCCCGATCGGCGCGCGGATGGCATCGAGCCGCGCATAGGCACCTGGATGGAGACTGAGGTTCGGTGTGGGCAGGCCCGTGCCCACGCACATCATGGCCACGTCGGTCGACCGGCTGACCGAGAGCCTCTCGCCGTTGAGGAAAGCGCCAGCGCCCTTCACGGCCGTGAACATCTCGTCGGCCACCGGGTCGTAGACGAGGCCGCACACCGTTTCATTACCGCGCCGCAGGGCAATGGTGATCGTGTAGTGCTGGCCGTTGAGGAAATTCGTCGTGCCGTCGATCGGGTCCACCAGCCAGCGATGCTCCGGGTCCGAACCATCGACCGGAGCAAACTCCTCGCCGGTCAGGCTCCAGGTCGGGTCGATCTCGAAGAGGCGCTTGCGGATCAGTTGCTCGGACTCCCGATCAGCGTCGGAAACGAAGTCACCCGGCCCCTTTACCCCGATTTCGAGATCGCGAAACCGCTTGAAATGGGCCTGGGTCAGTACCCCGGCCTCCCGGGCGGCAGCGACCATTTTGTCGAGTATGGCGTCGTAATTTGAGCTCATGATGCGAGGGCCGCGTAGAGCCCCTCCGGGTCGTCGGTTGTAATCTGGTCGACCTTGAGGTCGAGAAGGCGTTCGACTTGGCCCAAGGTCGCGGGCGTCACCTCGCGAATGGTCCACGCATCGACACGCTTGCCCGCAGCCTGCACGGGCGCAACGATATCCAGTCCGTCGTCCTGGGCTGCCAGGACAATCTCATGGGAGAGGTAGATCATCGCCGCATTCGGCGCCGCGGCCAGGGCCTCATTGATGAAGGTCCTGAAGTCACCGCTGGCCTTGAGCCGGGCGAGGGAGTCACCATAGCAGGGGTCATAGCCGGTCCGGATGGCAGGCGCGGCCTCGGCGAGCGCATTGATGGCCCCCAAATCACCCCCCGAGAGAATGAGAGCATCGGCGATCGGCGTGACGCTGGCCGCAAAGCTGGCCATGGTCTTGTCATCCAGCGCGGCCAGCTCTTCCTTGAAGTCGAGCTGCAGGAGCGCGCCCGGGGCCGGTGCATCCTGAACCAGAAGGGCACACAGGTCTTCCAGCAGCATCACCTTGTCCGGCAGCACGGCGCCGCGATTGTCCCGCAGGTTCAGCGTCCGGATTGTCTCGGCCGACGCCTCCCGCACGAGGCCGGTGCCGGTGGTCTCCTCGTCGAGCTCAAAATTGTGCAGAACCGCACAGCCGTGATCACCATGGACCACGAGGTCCACCTCGACGCTGGCGCCGAGCCGCATCCCTTCGAGAATGCGCGCGCCGGTGAAAACCGGGTCACTGGCCCTGCGACGCGCGCGGTGCCATTTGAGCCAGGTCCGGTGGCCGTTCCGGTCGATATGGAGCGGGTCCGCCATGTCAGCTCCGATAGGCGCGCTTGTTGTCGCGATAGGCCGAGACCGCCTGCGGCCTGAGATCGACGCCCTGCCCGGCGCTGAACAGGTCCGGATGGGCGACCATGGACTTGAGCCTCGTGCCGTCGGGCAAATCCAGGTCAACCAGCCCATGCGTGCCGTAGTCGGTGACCCGATGCACCCGGGCCGTGCCAGGCTCGGAAGCCACCAAGTCCAGTGCCTCCGGCCGCACCGCGAGGATTGCCGGTCCATCGGCGATGGGCATGTCCACGGTAAAACCAGCGCGCTCGAACCGGCCATTGCTGACCGCGCCCTCCACCAGGTTCATCGTGCCGATGAAGCCGGCGACAAACGGGGTCTTCGGTTCGCGGTAGATGATGTCTGGCCGGTCGACCTGCTCGGTCTTGCCGTCCCGCATGACGACGATCCGATCAGCCATGGCCAGCGCCTCGTCCTGCCCGTGGGTGACGAAGAGCGTCGTGATCTTCAATCGCTGCTGGATGTCGCGCACTTCCTCGCGCAGCCGCTCGCGCAGGTGCTGGTCGAGGCTGGCAAAGGGTTCGTCCAGCAAAAGGATTTTTGGCTCCAGCACCAGCGAGCGCGCCAGCGCCACGCGCTGCTGCTGCCCGCCCGAGAGCTGGTTGACGCCGCGCTTGCCATAACCGGCAAGGCCCACCAGCTCGAGCACGGCCTCGACCTTGTCCCTGATCTCGGCGGCCGGCAGCTTGCGCAGCTTCAGGCCGAAGGCGAGGTTCTTGAACACGTCCATGTGGGTCCACAGGGCGTGACTCTGGAACACCATGCCGGTCGGGCGCTTCTCCGGTGGCAGGTGGGTCACCTCCTCGCCATCGATGGTGATCTGGCCGGAGGTGGGCCGCTCGAAGCCGCCCACCATGCGCAGCAGGGTGGATTTGCCCGAGCCCGAGGGGCCCAGCAGGCACACCAGTTCCCCGTCGGCGACCTCGAGGGAGAACTTGTCCACCGCAACCGTCGGGCCGGCGAAGATCTTGGAAACTTCGGTGATCTTGAGAACTGACATTATCTATCCCTAGCCGCCAAAGCCGCGGGCGAAGGCGCCGCCACCGATGACACGGCGGGCGAACATGAGTGCGATGAAGGACGGCACCCACAGCATGACCGAGAGCACGGCGCCATACTGGATGACCATCTGGTTGTTGATGAAGGAGATCATCAGCACCGGCATGGTGCGGATGCCGGGCGCGCCGATCAGCCAGGCGCCCTCGGTCTCGTAGAATGTGCCCACGAAGCTCAGGAGCAGCGCGGCCGCGATGGTCGGCCCGGCCTGCGGCAGGGTGATCGACCAGAAGACCCGCAGTGGCCCAGCCCCCACGTCCCGCGCCGCCTCTTCCATGCGTCGGTCCACTGACTGGAAGGCGGCCACGGGAATCCAGATCATGAACAGCAGCGTGCCCACGAGCTGGATCAGCACCACGCCCCAGAACGTGCCGATGAGGTTGAGTTGCAGGAAGATCGCCGCAATGGCGATCAGCAGCCCGAACTTGGGAAAGGCGTGTCCGGCCAGGAACGAGAAGAACAGGATATTGCGGCCGGGGAAGTTGAGGCGGGCGAAGGCATAGGCCGCCGGCAGGCAGATGACCGCCGAGAGCAGCGTCACCACGGTGGACAGCTGCAGGCTGAGCGTCAGCGCCGCCCACACGTCCGGCCGCGTCAGCGTCTGGTTCCAGAACCGGAGGCCGAATTGCTGCGGGATGACATTGGGATAGCGCCAGACTTCGGTGAAGGCCCAGACCCCCACCACCAGAAGCGGCACGATGACGGCGGCCGATAACGCGATGGCAAAGAGGATGCCGGTCCAGTCCACAGGCGGACGCGAGGGAACGGCCAATGCCGGGGCGGCAGTGATGGGCGCGACGCGTTCCATGTCACTTCCCCTGGTTGCGCGCGACCGAGCGCACGTAGAACAGCCCGAAGGCGATGCAGAAGCAGAAGGTGATGACCGCCTGGGTAATGGCGTTGAGCGGGTCATTCACCTCGCGGAAGGTGCGGTTCATGAACGGGCCCATCATTTCCGGCGAGGCCGGCCCCAGCAGGTAAGGCAGGGTGAAGGACGAGAAAATGCCCAGCACCGCGAAGGAAATGGCCACCAGAACCGAATTGGAGATGCGCGGCAGGATGATGTGCCAGAAGACCTGCAGCCGGTTGGCACCGACATCGCGCGCCGCCTCGATCGACTGGTTGGCGACGTTCCCGAGGCCCGAGAGCAGGATCAGCACGGTCAATGGAATATTGTCCCAGACAAGGCCGATCACCGGCCCCCAGGGCGTCAGGTACGGCGTGCGGATCTTGGGCAGGCCGACCGAGTTGAGCAGGATATCGACCATGCCATTGGGCCCGAGCACGCGGATGAAGGCATAGGCCAGGATGATCGAGGGTACGAACATCGGAAAGATGGCCAGCGCCTGCACATAGGCGGGCAGCCTGCCAGTGGAGAAGCGCAGGTAGAGGGCGATGGGAAGGCAGATGACGAGCAGCAGGATGGCGCACATCATCGTCGTCCACAGCGTCACCGTCAGGTTGTTGATGCTGTACTGGTCGGAGAAGAAGAAAACGTAGCTGTCGAGATTGAACCCGACAGTGCCGTCGGCATCCGGACGCCACAGCGTGCGCCCGATGGCGTTGATGATCGGCCAGATCACCAGCCAGCCGACGAGAAAGACCGGGATGGCGACGAGCAGGAGGCCGAATGGCCTCCTGCTGTCGTTGCTTTCGATAAGCGGCCGCGGTGCCGCTGCAGCAGAGTCGGTCACGAGTTGCGATCGACGTTGGGTGCCACGTTGCGGTACCAGCCATCATTGATGGCCGCATCCCAGGCACCACCGGGGAAGGTGGGAATGGTGGTCGGGACGATGTCGGCGAACTTTTCGCGCAGCTCGGCCGAGATATAGTCCCAGGACACGCCGGGGAAGCCGCCCAGTTCGGTCAGGATGGCACTCTGGATTTCTTCGGACAGGATGAAATCGGCAAGCTTGAGGGCCGCGTCGCGGTTGACGCCGTTCTCGATGACGATGGAGCGGGTGAAACCGCCGGCCAGCGCCAGGTCCTGGAGCTGCACGAGGCCGGTTTCGGCCGGAAGCACGCCCTGGTCGATGGCCTGCAGCACCTGGTCGGACCAGACCGGAGCCATGGTCACCACGCCCTGGGCCAGCAGCTGGATGGACTGGGTATTGCCCGAGGAATAGGCGCCATTGTCATAGAGGGACGGGGCGATGTCCTTGAGGATTTCCCACGCCTTGCCCAGCGACTCGTTGCCGAATTCCTCGGTATAGTTGTCCACAGTGAACATGGACGGGTCGAGGCCATTGGCCTGGTGGATGGCGCGGCGCACGAAATTGCCACCCGAACCACCCTTGTCCGGGCGGTTGTAGACGAACTGGCCGGGATTGGCCTTGATCCAGGCGACCAGGTCGTCCCAGTTCTTCGGGGCATCGGCAGCGCTCAGCTTGGTGCTGTCATAGGCCAGCAACACCTGCGAACCGCGATAGGGCAACGAATAGTCGGACTGGATGGCCAGCGGGTTGACCTTGGGATAGTTGGACAGCCCCGCTTCCTTGATATTGGTATAGACGCCGGCTTCGATGGCGCCCGATGGCAGGAGGGCATCGCCCGACTCGAAGAAGTCGGCCTGGGGGTCGGCACCCTGCTGCTTGGCGGCCATGGCGCGTTCGCCGATGGCGATGATGCCGGCGCCGTCACCAGCGTCCACGAGATTGATCGTGATGCCCGGGTTGGCGGCTTCGAAGGCCGGTTTGACCGTGTTGGTCCAGAAATCGAGAATGTTGCTGTCCGAGCTGGTGTACCAGTCGATCACGCCTTCGGCAGCGAAGGACATGCGGGGCAGAAGGGCCAGGCCGGCCACACCACCCGCAGCGGAAATCATGAAGTCACGACGTTTCATGTTCTTTCTCCCATCATGGCGACCAGGGTGGTCACCGCGCGTTTCGTCGCCGATTGCGGAGGCAGCGTGCTGACATGGCCAGCCTGACGAGCATGGTCGGCGCCAGCTCGCCCGCCTCATGGGCCTCCTCCCTCAATGCGTCGGCACCCGGAAGGCGATCCCAATCTTGAAGTCGGGTAGCGCCTGCCGCGATCAGCCATCGCGTCAGCAAGACAACACCCTTTGGCGATTGCACACAAGTGCATTTTTTCGCCGTGTTGCTTGCCTCAATAGGCAGATCATATAACGCTTTGATGACACCCTGGCTTTGCACATGTGTGCAATATTTTGAGCAGCCGATTTCTTGCGACGGTCCGGCGCACCAGAACCAGCCTCAAAACATCGGCAAAAAGCACGATCCGCGCGGCCTGTCCGCCCGCCGCGAAAGGCGGCGAGAGGCTAGCTGCGACCCGGCCGCACCGAGCGCCGCCAGACGGGAATCGGCTCGATCATGCGCCGCTCCGAAACGGCGGCTTCCGGCCGCAGCAGCATTTCCACCACCTCGTCAGCCATCGGGTTGAGCGGCTGACGGAAAGTGGTGAGCTGATAGGAGGCCCATCCGGCCTGTTCGATATCATCGAAACCGATGACGCAGAGATCTTCAGGAATGCTGAGGCCAAAATCCTGGCGGGCGACGTCCATGAAGCCCAGCGCCAGCAGATCGGTGACGCAGAAGACGCCGTCGGGAGGCGAGGACCGGCCGAACACCCGCCGCGCCGCCTCCTGTCCCGACTCATAGCTGGTGGGCCCCGCCTCGGTGACGGTCACATCCATGCCTGCGGCGCGCGCTGCCGCGACGAACACCTTTTCGCGCTCGACCAGGCTGGCCGTGCGTGCATTGGAGGTGATGAGACCCAGTCGCTCGCAGCCGGCCCGGCGCAGCAGGTAAAGCGCCTCGCGACCGGCCATGGCATTGTCGACGCCCAGATTGCTCGATCCCTGCAGGCGTTCGTCGCGGTTGATCAGCACGACTTGCTGGCCGTTGGCGAGGCAGGTCTCGATCAGCGAGGCCGGCGGCGTGCCCGACAGCACCACCGTGGCGTCGGCACGATAATTGAGTGTCTGCCGCAGGGCCGCCGAGACACTCTGGGTGTCGGTCTCGGTATTGATCACCATGGTGATCTTGCCGGCCGCCTGCAGCTTGCGCGTCAGCACGTCGACCATGCGGGCACGAATGGGGGTCGTCATGTCGGCGACCACGAGGCAGACGATATTGCTGCGCTCCCGCAGACCCCGCGCCAGGTGGTTGACGTGGTAGCCCAGTGCATTGGCAGCCTCGATCACCTTGCGCCGCGTCGCCTCGGAGACGCTGGCGCCATCGGTGAAGGTGCGCGAAACGGCCGAGCGCGAGACGCCGGCCCGATCGGCGACCATCTGTGCGCTGACAAAAGAGGGGGGCTTCAGTTCGCTCATGGATTAGGCGTGCCACACTGCTGACCAGATAGTGAAGCGAAAAAGCACTGCGTCAAGCCGCGAGGCTAGATCGGCAGGACCCGCGAGAACTTCACCGCGCCCAACGAAAAGCTGCTCTCGATCGAGGCGACACCCTCCAACTGGGTCAGTTTCTCGCGCAGGAAATGCTCGTAGGATTCGAGATCCGCGCAGACAACGCGCAACAGGAAGTCGAACTGACCGGTCATGAGGTAGCATTCCATGACCTCCTTCCAGCGGCTGATGGCAGCACCAAATCTGTCTAGGTTGTCCGACCTCTGCCGTTCGAGCTTGATCGATATGAAGACTGAAACCGGCAGACCGACGGCCTTCTGCTCGATATTGGCGCTGTAGCCGGAGATGACGCCGGCCCGCTCCAGTTGCCGCAGTCGCCTCAGGCAAGGCGAAGCGGACAGGCCCACCTGATCAGCCAGCGCCTGGACTGTCATTCTTCCGTCGGCCTGCAGGGCGCGCAGGATTTTCCTGTCCATCGCATCCAATGCACCATTGGTAGATTCCACCTCTATTGCGTCCATTTCACTCAATTTCCTGCCAAATTTGCCAACTTGAGGGTCAAGATAGACAGGAACTGCCCAGAGGCAAGCCTTAATGTCTGACATATCGAAGGAGGAGCGATATGGCGGTTGAGGGGATCGGGCGCATCGAGGCCATTGAGGCGCTGACCAGGAAATCGCTCTGGCTGGCGAGCTGGATGGTTCACCACGCCAATCACATTCGTCCCAATGTCGATGGGGTGAAGGTTGGCGGCCATCAGGCCAGTTCCGCTTCCATGGCCGCGCTTCTGACCACGCTTTATTTCGGCGTCCTGAGGCCGGAAGACCGGGTTGCGGTCAAGCCGCATGCCGCGCCGGTCTTTCACGCCATCCAGTACCTGATGGGCCGGCAGTCGCAGCAAAAGCTCGTGGATTTCCGCGCCTTCGGTGGCGCGCAGTCCTATCCCTCGCGCACCAAGGATACGGACGACGTCGATTTCTCCACCGGCTCGGTGGGGCTCGGCGTCGCTTTCACGGCCTTTGCCTCGATGATCCAGGACTATGTCCGCGCCAAGGACTGGTCCGGCAAGGACCGGCGCGAGGGTCGGATGATCGCCTTGGCCGGCGATGCCGAGCTCGACGAGGGCAATATCTACGAATGCCTGCTCGAAGGCTGGAAGCATGGCCTCAGGAATTGCTGGTGGGTCATCGACTACAATCGGCAGAGCCTCGACGGCGTCGTCCGCGAAGGGCTCTATGACCGCATAGAGGCGATCTTCAAGGCATTCGGCTGGAAGGTCGTCACCCTCAAATATGGGGCCCTGCAGCGCGCTGCCTTTGCCGAGCCGGGCGGCGACCGGCTCAAGGCCTGGATCGACGCCTGCCCCAATGATCTTTATTCCGCGCTGATGTTCCGCGGCGGCGCGGCCTGGCGCGAGCGCCTCACTGACTCAATCGGCGATCAGGGTGCCGTCTCGGCCCTGCTCTCGCGCCGCAGCGACGAGGACCTGGCCACGCTCATGGCCAATCTGGGCGGCCATTGCGTCGAAAGCCTGCTCGACCAGTTCGAGGCCGCCGACAGCGAACAGCCCACCGTCTTCATCAACTACACCGTCAAGGGCTGGGGGACGCCGCTCGCCGGCCACAAGGACAACCATGCCGGGCAGATGACCTCGGCCCAGATCGAGCAGTTGCGTCAGTCCCACAGCATTCGACACGGGCATGAATGGGACCTGTTCGAAGGGCTCGACCGGGCCGAGGCGCTGGCCGATTTCGTCAGGAACGTCCCCTTCAACACCACCCTGCCCCGCCGGCACAAGGCTCCAGCGGTGCCGACAATCGGCCCGCAATTCGTCGGCACCGGCGCCACCTCCACCCAGGCCGCCTTCGGCCGCATTCTCGATGCCATCGCCAAATCGGATAGCGAAATGGCCCGCCGCATCGTCACCACCTCTCCGGACGTCACCGTCTCGACGGGCCTCGGCGCCTGGGTCAACCGCCGCAATCTCTTTGCCTCTCGGGAGATGGCCGACCTGTTCCAGAAGGAGGCCATTCCCTCCACCCAGAAATGGCGCTTTACGCCCGAGGGCCAGCATATGGAGCTGGGCATTGCCGAGATGAACCTGATGCTGATGCTGGGGGCCGCCGGCCTCTCGCATTCGCTATTCGGCGAACGCCTCCTCCCCATCGGCACGCTCTACGACCCCTTCATCGCCCGCGGCCTCGATGCCCTCAACTATGCCTGCTACCAGGATGTGCGGTTCCTCCTGGTCGGCACGCCGTCCGGCGTGTCGCTGGCGGGCGAAGGCGGCGCGCACCAGTCCATCGCCTCGCCGCTGATCGGCATGGCCCAGGATGGCCTCGCCAGTTTCGAGCCGGCCTTTGCCGACGAACTCGCCATCATCATCGACTGGGCCTTCGACTATATGCAGCGCAGTGGCGATGCGCGGCCCGACCTCGCTGATTGGCCGCGCGACGTCACGGGTGGCTCGGTTTATCTCCGCCTTTCCACGCGAACCATCGAACAGGTGCCGCGTGAGGCTAGCAGTCTGCTAGCAAATTCGATCATTCGCGGGGCCTATTGGCTGAAGCCTCCGACGCCGGAATGCGAGGTCGTGATCGCCTATCAGGGCGTTCTGGCCAGCGAAGCCATCGAGGCCGCAGCCCGCATCGGTGGCGATCGGCGCAACGTTGCCGTGCTCGCCGTGACCTCGGCCGACCGGCTCAATGCGGGCTGGCAGGCCTCGCAGCGCGCCCGTCTCCATGATGACCAAACCACTGTCAGTCATATAGAAAATCTGCTTTCCGAGATTCCGCACCGGGCCGGCATCGTCACCGCCATCGATGCGCATCCGGCCACTCTGGGCTGGCTCGGCAGCGTGCTCGGGCACCGCACGATTGCCTTGGGCGTCGAGCATTTCGGCCAGACCGGCACGGTCCCGGACCTCTACCGGCATTTCGGCCTCGACGCCGAAACCATCGTCACCGCCGCCAGCCGGCTGACCTCCAGGAGGTCCAAAATGAACGGGTTTTGAACAGGCTCGCGCAGACTTGCATCGTCCGTCTGAATTTGTCAGACATATGTCATATGGCAGATTTGTTAAGGGAACGATCTGCCTCGGCGCCGCCCAGATGGGCGCCGCTTTCGCCAATGCCGGACCCGAGGGAAATGGGCCCGGCGTGTCAGGGAACGTCAAACCGCTCTAGCAAGGAGGGAGCTCATGAAATTCATGCCCAAACTGGTTGGTGCATTGGCAGTCGCGACAGCGCTGACCATGCCCACCTTTGCCCAGACCACCGTGGTGGCGCCGGGCCAGTCCACCACCGGCACCTATATGGACTACATGAAGACGGTCTATGACCGCGCGACATTTGCCGAACTGCTGCAGGTGCCGATCGCGACCTTCGACAAGGAGTTCGAGCTGACGCCGATGGCGGCGGAAAGCTGGAGCCAGTCCGAAGACGGCCTCACCTGGACCTTCAAGCTGCGCGAGGACCT
>CBFGPB010000026.1:0-15431 GCA_965650545.1 uncultured Devosia sp.
CGCCGGCCTGTCACGCCGGAGGTCGCGGGTTCGAGCCCCGTCTCTCGCGCCACCCTTCCCGGGGTTTGCGGACTTGATCCCTTAAATTGCTGAAGACCTGCCAGGCACTCGCCTATCCTCAATGAGGATGGGGCAAGTCGCTTTCCCCTTCGATCAGATCGAGGGGCATGACCCGGCGCACCACGCCCAGGGGGTAGTGTTCCTGGTAGGCTGGCATGGTGGCCAATAGCGCTTCTGCCAGGTCGATACCCAACTCGCGCAGGGACAGGTAGAAGCAGGTGAGCTTGGGATCGAGATACTGCGAATTGGTGCTGTGCCGCCCGATGATGGCCAGGTCCTGGCCGGGTCGTATGCCGCAGTCAGAGAGCCCCCGATAGAGGCCCACTGTGAGCATTTCGTTGGTCAGGATGAAGCCGGTCGGGCGGCGGTCCGGCGGCATGGCGGCGATCCTTTCGCCGATTTCGTGCCCGCCCCGGTCATTTGGATAGGCGCGGAAGATGAGCTCGGGGTCAAACTCGAGCCCGTGGCGGGCCAGCGCCTCGCGATAGCTGTCGATGAAGATGAACCCAAGATTGGTGTCATCGATCGGCGCGAAGACGCCAATGCGGCGATGGCCCTTGGCCACCAGGCGATCAACGCCACTCTGCGCCATGCCTTCGAAATCAAGGTCCAACCAGGGATGGCCAGCATCGGTGAGGCTGCGACCCAGTGCAATGAAGGGAATGTTTCTCTCGGCAAGGTAGTCGATACGATGGTCGTGACGCTTGGTGGCCGAAATGATGAGCCCGTCGACGAATCCGCGTGCAACGACGCGCTGTAGGTAGGCGTCCGGATCCTCCTCCGAGGAACAGAGCAGCACCACCAGATCGAGCTGGTGACGAGCGCAGACCGTCTGCACGCCGTCGAACACGCTCATGAAGAAGACGTCGCCTTCGCCCGTGATCTGCGTACCAGTCTGCATCATGAACCCGATGACGCCCGTAGACCCCTTGCGCAGCGATCGGCCGGCCTGGTTCGGAACGTATCCGAGCTCGGCCGCGGCCTCCAGGACACGCTTGCGAGTCTCTTCATTGACGTCCGGCTTGCCATTGAGCGCCCGCGAAACCGTGCCGATGGACACATTCAAGTGCTGCGCCAGGCGCCTGATTCCACTCATCTTTCGAATTGCTCCCCAACCGACGCCGGCGTGTCTCAGAAACGTTTACGATTTCCCATTGACACACCATGCCTCCCGATAATAGCGTCGTAAACGTTTACGGGACAGCGCTCAATGATGCCGCACAAGACGGCACCCGAGCGCGAAAGTCCAGAGGGAGGTTACCTTGGCATTCAAGGCGGTGCTCGTCGGTTGCGGCGGCATGTCCAAAGGTTGGCTCACGGCCATTACCAGCCATCCTCTGCTCGAGGGCAGGGTGGAAATGGTCGGTCTCGTCGACCTGGACCGCGCTACGGCGGAAGCCCGCGCCGCCGAATTCGGCCTCGAAGCGGCAGCGATCGGCACGGACCTCGATGCAGTTCTGGCCCAAACCAAGCCGGACCTGCTTTTCGACGTGGTCGTTCCCCCGGCTCGCGCCGGGGTGGTAGAATCCGGCCTCGGCCACGGCTGCCATGTGCTGAGCGAAAAGCCAATGGCCACCAGCATAGCCGAGGCGAGGGCCATGGTCGCCCGGGCGCGAGGCCTGGGACGCGTCCACGCCGTTGTGCAGAATCGGCGATTTATCTCCGGTGTCCGTCGCCTGCGCCGACTGATCGAGAGCGGCACGCTGGGCGAATTGACCAGCCTTAACTGCGACTTTTTCATAGGCGCACATTTCGGCGGCTTCCGCGAAGAGATGGACAACGTCCTGCTGCTCGACATGGCCATCCATACGCTGGATGCCGCCCGCTACATGTCGGGCAAGACGCCGCGTGCCGTCTATTGCCTCGAAACCAATCCCCCCGGTTCCTGGTACCGGCATGGCGCCGCAGCCAATGCCATCTTCGAGTTCGACGACAATGTCGTCTTCAACTATCGCGGTTCCTGGGCGGCCGAAGGCGCCAATACAAGTTGGGAAAGCGCATGGCGCATCGTCGGCACCAAAGGCACGGTCCTCTGGGACGGTGCGGACCAATTCCTCGCGCGCGTTGTGACTGGCGATAGCGGCTTCTTCCGCGACCTCCAGGATATCGAGGTTCCTGCCCCTGCCGACGAGGACCAGACGCATGGCCATGCCAGCGTCATAGCCGATTTCCTTGACGCCATCGAAACCGGCCGCACACCGGAAACCCACGGCGCCGACAATATCAAGAGCCTCGCCATGGTCTTTGCCGCGATCGAAAGCGCCAAGGCCGGCCAGCGCATGCCCATTTTCACCTGAAGGATTGTTTCGTGACCAACCCCGCCAAAGCCATTCGCATCGGCACCATGATCCAGGCCTCGGCCGGCAAGGCCCCTGAGAATATCGCTGCCATAGCCGATCTGGGCTTCGAGAGTTTCGAGCCGTTCTTTTGGCAGACCACAAACGGGCAGGACCTGGCCGAGTTGGGCAAGCGCTGCCGCGACGCCATCGGGGACCGCGATATCACCGTTTCCACCCTCGGCATGTTCGGCAATCCGCTCGAAGACCAGGAGATGGACCGCCAGACGCTGCAGGGCTGGAAGGATTGCATCGACAATGCCCATCACTTCGGCGCCACCTGCGTGGCGGGCTTCACCGGCCGCATCCGTAACAAGCCGCTGACCGATAGCCTGCCGCGCTACAAGCAGGTGTGGTCGGACCTTGCCAAGCGCGCCGCCGACAAGGGTGTCAAGATTGCCTTCGAGAACTGCGCCATGGACGGCAATTGGCAGACCGGCGACTGGAACATCGCCCATAATCCCGACGCCTGGGAACTGATGTTCAACGAGACACCGGACGACAATATCGGGCTCGAATGGGAGCCCTGCCACCAGATGGTCTACCTGATCGACCCGGTGCCGCAGATCCGCAAATGGGCGCACAAGTTCTTCCATATCCACGGCAAGGACGCGACCATCCGCTGGGACGTGATCAAGGAGCACGGCGTTTTCGGCAAGGAGAAGTTCGTGTTCATGCGTACCCCCGGCTTCGGGGACAGCAACTGGACCGACATCATCAGCGAACTGCGCCTGGCCGGCTATTCCGGTTCGATCGACATCGAGGGTTGGCATGACCCGGTCTATCGCGACGCGCTTGAAATGACCGGACAGGTCCGCGCGCTCAACTATCTCAAGGATTGCCGCGGCGGCGACTACGTCGATCTCAACTCGCTTTATGCGGGCGGCGATCCGTCGCTGGCACGCGTCTGAAGCTGGCTGCGGGCAGGGGGCCCGCTGCCAGAAATGAACTGAATTCCACGACCCGCCGGGAGGGCCGGTCGATGGTTTTGCGGATGGTCCGCACGTTTGGGAGGAAACTAGAAATGAAACTTTCGAGACTAGCCGTCCTCGCAACGCTGGCACTCTCCAGCGCTGCGATGTTCTCACTACCCGCCGCCGCTCAGGTCACGCTCAAGATGTGGTCGATCGACGGCGACAACGGCCTCTACACCAAGCTGGTGGAGGACTTCAACGCATCCCAGAGCGACATCGTCGTCGAGAGCCGGCTGGTGCCGTTCGACGACCTGGTGAACGAGGCTCTCAAGGCATTTGCCACCGGCCAGGCGCCCGATCTCATCTCGCTCGACAACCCGGACTTTGCCCTGTTCTCGTCGCGCGGTGCGATGCTCGACATCACCGACCGGGTCGCCAACTCCGAAGTGATCGACACCAGCGTCTACTACGAAGGTCCGCTGGCTTCCGCCTCCTGGGATGGGAAGCTCTATGGCCTGCCCAAGGCAACCAACACCATCGCGCTCTTCTATAATAAGGACCTGTTCGCCAAGGCCGGCCTGACGGAGCCGCCCGAGACCTGGGACGAACTGCTCGACTATGCGCGCAAGCTCAACGACCCGGCCAACAATGTCTATGGCATCACCTGGTCGGCCCGTGCCGGCGAAGAAGGCACCTTCCAGTTCCTGCCATGGGTGCAGATGGGCGGCGGCTCGTTCAAGGAAGTCAACACGCCCGGTGCCGTCAAGGCGCTCGAAATCTGGAAGACCATGATCGACGAGAAGCTCGCCAGCCAGGACGTGCTGAGCCAGGGTCAGTGGGATTCCACCGGCACGTTCAATGCCGGCAATGCGGCCATGGCCATTTCCGGACCGTGGGAGCTGGGCCGTATGGCGACCGACGCCAAGTTCGACTGGGGCGTGGCCCTGCTGCCGACTGAAACCGAAGGTGGCCCGCGCTCCTCGGCCATGGGTGATTTCAACCTGGGCATCTTTGCCAATACGCAGCACCCGGACGAGGCCTTCAAGGTCATCGAGTACTTTGCTTCGCAGAGCGACCGCCTGTTCCCGGAATTCTCCAACATTCCGGCCCGCAGCGATATTGCCTTGCCGTCCACGGGCGATGCGCGCACCGATGCGGCCCTGCTGGTCTTCCAGGAGCAGCTGCAATACGCCCAGCCGCGTGGTCCGCACCCGGAATGGCAGAAGATCTCCAAGGCCATCTATGACGCGTTCCAGGCGGCCCTGACCGGTCAGATGTCACCCAAGGACGCTCTCGACCAGGCCCAGGCGACGATCTCGGGCATTGTCGGCTAAGGTTCCTCCCTGACTGGGCCGGCCGGAGCGATCCGGCCGGCCATATTGATCTTCGCGGAGGCGAGATGTTCCGGTTTTTCAACAGCATGCGCGACGGTGTCGGGTTTGACCTGATCCTGGTCGGTGCCGCCCTGGTCTTCCTCGTGGCGCTGGCAGGCCTGCCCCTGGTCTACAACGTGCTGATGAGTTTTCAGCAGGTGGACATGTTCACCCTGGGAACCCTGATCCGGCCGTGGGCGGGGTTTGACAACTATGTCGCGGTGGTGCGTGAGCCCGCATTCTGGCTCGTGACCAGAAACACCCTGATCTTCGTATTCGCCTCGATGGCTGGTCAGTTCGTCATCGGCTTCGGCCTCGCCCTGTTCTTTGCACAGAATTTTCCGGGTGCGGCGACCATTCGCGGCCTGTTCCTGGTTTCCTGGGTCATGCCCGGGCTGGTTGTAGGCGCGATCTGGAGCTGGATCCTCTCGGGCGATTTCGGTGTGCTCAACACCATCCTGCGGTCGCTTGGGCTGATCGATGGGATCGTGTTCTGGAAATCGGACCCCAACTATTCCATCTGGGCCGTGGTCATCGCCAATATTTGGCTGGGCACCGCCTTCAACATGCTGCTGTTGGCCGTTGGCCTCGCCGCCATTCCGCGCGACCTGTATGAGGCTGCAGAACTCGATGGTGCCAACGCTTTCCAGCGCTTCTGGACCATCACGCTGCCCATGATGCGCTCGACGATTGGCGCCGTGCTGTCGTTGGGCCTGATCGGCACGCTGCAGCAGTTCGACCTGTTCCCGGCCATAACCGAGGGTGGGCCAGCCAATACCTCGACCGTTGCCGGCTACTGGTCCTGGCAGATGAGCTTTCAGCTTTATGACTTTGCCAAGGGAGCGACGATTTCGGTGATGATGTTCCTGCTCGTGCTGTTCGCCTCGGTGATCTATGTGCGTTCGACCCGCCATGAGGTGCGCGGATGACCCGCCCTTACGTTCCCTGGCTGCTGCTGGCGCTGGCGCTGGCGCTGGCGGCGCTGTACCTGTTTCCGCTCTACTGGATGTATGTGACGAGCCTTAAGTCCGCGTCGGAAATCTACTTCAATCCGCCGACTTTCTGGCCGCTTGCACCCGATACCAGCATCTACCCCGGCGTCTGGTTCGGGCGGGGCATGCCCGGCTTCCTGTGGAATTCGGTGATCATCGCCTCGGGCGTGACCGCCATCACGGTGATCCTGGGCACGGGCTGTGCCTATGTGCTGGCGCGCTATCGGAGCGTCTGGGTGGATATCGGACTGTTCCTGATCCTGATGCTGCAGGTGCTGCCTGCCTCGGTGATGATCACGCCGCTGTTCGTGGGATTCAACCAGATCGGGCTGCTGCACTTTCCGCGCACGGCGGTGGTACTGGCGGCGGCGGCCAAGGCCATGCCGTTCTTCGTGGTGCTGGTGCGCGCCACCTTCATGAGCGTGCCACGCGAGCTTGAAGAAGCGGCACTGGTGGATGGCAATTCGCGCGTGGGTGCCTTCTTCTCGATTGTGCTGCCGCTCGCCCGCAACGGCATCCTCGTCTGCGCCATCCTCACCTTCATGAGCGCGTTCGGGGAGTACATCTATTCCAAGTCGATCATCCAGGAAAAAGGCCTCCAGCCGGCCAGCGTGGGCCTGGCAAGCTTCCTGGGTCCGAACTCTTCGGACTGGAACTCCATCATGGCCTATTCGGCAATCTACGTGACACCGATCCTGGCCATCTTCGTTCTTCTGCAGCGCCGCATCGTCTCCGGCCTCACCTCGGGAGCCCTCAAATGAGTGCACAGATCGAGCTCACCAACATCGACAAGCACTATGGGGCGTTCCATGCGCTCAAGAATGTGAGCCTTTCGATAGAGAAGGGCACTTTCGTGGCCCTGGTTGGCCCCTCGGGCTGCGGCAAGTCCACCCTGCTGCGATCCATAGCCGGACTGGAGACAATCACCTCCGGTTCCCTCAGGATCGCCGGGGAGACCATGACCGGGGTCCCGCCGCGCAAGCGCGACGTGGCCATGGTGTTCCAGAGCTATGCGCTCTACCCGCACATGACGGTCGAGGAGAACCTGACCTATTCGCTGCGGCTGCATGGCGTGGGCAAGGCGGAAGCCAGGGCGAAGGCGGCCGAAGTCGCAGTGACCACGGGCCTTTCGGCGCTGCTCAAGCGCTATCCGCGCGAGCTTTCCGGCGGCCAGCGTCAGCGCGTCGCCATGGGGCGGGCGATCATTCGCAATCCCAAGGCTTTCCTCTTCGACGAGCCGCTTTCCAATCTCGACGCCGCGCTGCGCGTCCATATGCGCAAGGAAATCCGCGCCCTGCATGACCGGCTCGGCGCCACTTCGGTCTATGTGACGCATGACCAGATCGAGGCCATGACCATGGCCGACCATGTCGTGGTGATGCGTGATGGCGTCATCGAGCAGCAGGGCAGTCCGCTTGAACTGTACGACTCGCCTGCCACGCGCTTCGTGGCCGGCTTCATCGGGTCGCCGGCCATGAACTTCGTGCCGGGCGAGACCAGCGCCGATGGCGCCAGCGTGGCGCTCGACATTCCCGGGGCCCAGCCGCTGCCGCTGGGGCGCACAGTCGACGGCGGGCGCAAGGTCACTGTCGGGCTGAGGCCGGAACACCTGACGCTCACCGATCCGTCCCAGGCGCATTTGGTGCTGGACGTCGCCGTCGTCGAATCGACCGGCTCCCTGACCTATGTGACGACGAGGGGGGACGACGGCCTGACCATTGTCCTGACCGGCCGCAGCGATCTGCGGGCAGGGGAGCGGATCGGACTGGCCATCGCTCCCGGGCACGTCCATCTGTTCGACAGGGAGTCGGAACTGGCACTGTGATCCGGCCTTCATATCGCCGTGAGGCAGGTGAAACCGCGTAACTTTGGGCGCATGCTCTCCGTATATGCTGTCAGACAAATAGGGAGACGTCCGACAGATGCGCATGAGCGATTTCACTATCACGGCGGCCGCAGGGCTTCGCCGCCGCGCTGTACTTTTTGGTCTGGCGGCGCTGCCGGCCCTTTCCGTGACGCTTCGACCGGGCGCGGTCGCTGCCCAGGAAAAGCCGGTGGTCATTCCTCCGCCGGCGGTTGACCTCGAGGAAACGGGAAACAAGTCGACGGCAATCTTTGCCGGCGGCTGCTTCTGGGGCGTCCAGGGCGTGTTCCAGCGGGTCAGGGGCGTGCTCAATGCCGTATCCGGCTATGCCGGAGGCGCCGCCGAAACTGCCACCTATGACCTCACCACGCGTGGCGACACCGGACACGCCGAAACGGTCGAGATCACCTACGATCCGAGCCAGGTCAGCTATGGCGAACTGCTGCACGTGTTCTTTTCGGTGGCACATAATCCCACCCAACTGAATTTTCAGGGCCCGGATCGCGGCACCCAGTACCGCTCCGCCATCTTCGTTCGCTCGCGCGAGGAAGAGGATGTCGCGCGCGCCTATATCGCGCAGCTCGATGCAACGGGCCTGTTCGAAGGCCCGATCGTGACCACGCTCGAGCCGTTTGAAGCCTTCTATCCGGCCGAACAATACCACCAGGACTTCCTGACCCTGAACCCGGACTGGCCCTATATCGTCGTGCACGACCTGCCCAAGATCGCTGCGCTCGAGGCCATCTTTCCGGACAAGTTCCGGGCGGAGCCCGTACTTGTCGGCATGCTGCCGACGACGTGAGGCCGCTGCTGTGGCCTCGCTGCCACACTGCCGGCCTGTCTCATTCTGGCCCTATGAGGGTCCGGTTTTGGCCCGCAAAGGCCAGCAAATACAGGGCCGTGGCAGCGCGGCCGACGAGAGGATTCGACGCCTGGCGGGCGCCGCGTGCCACTGAAAGCCGTCCCGGAACCGCCGCTGAAAGGGGGCGTTTCCTTTCCAGCAGACGGTTCAGAAAAAGGAAGACTGCGATGCGTATCGTCAAAACTATCGCTGTTGCGGCCCTCGTCACTGCCGCGCCCGTGGGCGCAGCCATGGCCGCTGATCTCATTACGGTTCCCACCTCCACCCAGGCGGAACTGCCGATTGCCGAGGATGTCGGCTTTGACTGGACCGGCTTTTATGCCGGTGTGCATGGCGCGGCCCAGAACGGCTCGGCCAGCGGCGTTCAATATGGCCTGGGGGCGCAGGCCGGCGTCAACGCCCAGTTTGACTTCTACCTGTTGGGCGCCGAAGTCGCCGTGACGGGTCTGGCGGATAACGGCGTGGTGGGGGAAACCTCATACGGCCAGATCCTCGCCCGCGCCGGTCTCGTCGTTTCGGACAATGTCCTTGTCTATGCCGCCGGCGGCTACGGCATGGATCTGGGCGCTCCCGCCGAACAGGACGCCCTCCTGGGAGGCGGCGTCGAGCTGGCTGTGACCGACAGTATCTCGGTTCGCGCCCAGTACCTGCATGGCTTCCCCGTGGAAGGGGCAAATACCAAGGACCAGTTCACGGTGGGTGCCAGCTACCACTTCTAGTCGAAGCGACGCCCGATTCGGTCGGCCCCGCGCAGTCCGCGCGGGGCCGATTGCGTTCTGGGCGAAATTGTGTCAACCAAGTGGCGCAAGGTACAGCGTGGCTGCCATAATTGCGGCGGACTTTCGTCAGGTGACGGACCGTTTGATGGCAATTGTATCAAATTGAACCAATTCCGCGGTGTTCATGCAACACCTGCCCGGAAATGGTCATCAAATCTTATCTGCACCGCCAAAATTGGTTCGGCGCAGCCTTGCTAGTTCCGCGCCCGTGAGGCATCTATCGGGTCGACTACGGTTAACTCTATGGGAGTGCAAGACATGTTTGTACGTTCTCTGGCCATTGGCGTTTCCGCCGCGGCTCTCATGGTTGGTGGCGCTCAGGCTGCTGACCTCATCATCCCGACCACTCCGGAGCCGATCTACGCTCCTGCCGGTTTCGACTGGGAAGGTCTCTATGTCGGTGCTCGTCTCGGTGGCCAGTTCGTTGGCGCCAACGCCGGTACCTATGCTGACGTCTCCAACAACACCACCTATGGTGTCGTCGGTGCTGCCGTCGGTGTGAACTTCATCCCGGTTGACCCGGTTCTGCTCGGCGTTGAAGTCACCGCCGACTACATGTGGAACTCGGCTGCTGCCGTCACCACTTCTGGCGAATTCTTCGCCAACCTGCGCGCCGGTGCCATCGTCACCGACAACGCCCTGATCTACGCCCTCGCTGGCGCCGGTTTCAGCAACACCTCTGCTGCTGGCTCGGAAGCCGTCTACCAGGTTGGTGGCGGTGTTGAATTCGCCGTGACCGATGCGATCACCGTCCGCGGTGAAATCGTCGGCCAGGGTGACTTCCAGAGCGAAGCTGGCGATGCCTTCTTCGAGTCGGCCAAGGCCACCGTCGGCGTCTTCTACCACTTCTAAGCTTGATGCCTGGGGCGGCACCCGCCCCAGCGTAATTCTTGCAACCCATCTCGGCGGACCGATTCCCATCGGTCCGCCGTTTTGGTTTTCGGCAGACCCTTTTGCCGGGAGAATCGGGCGTTGCGACACGGGTCAACCGATGACCTGCTGTCCTCACAGTTTTGCCGAAGCGGACGCCAACGCGCAGTTTTGTTCTCCCGAACCGACGATTCCGGGTCGGGAACCAGCATTTCCTGTACGTCATTTATATGATTGTTTCAGTCAGATTTTCTTTCCCTTGAAACGTTTCGGGGGAAGGTCTAAGCCGTTCCGCATCACTGGCGCGTCGGCTCGGTTGCCCCAATTGCATCGCAGCCCGCACGCTTCTCGGCCGTCCTGGCCGGCAAGAAATTAGGCTGCCGCATGACTGAATTGCTCAGCAATTATTTGCCCATTGTCATCTTCATCGCCTTGTCGGCTCTTATTGGTGGCGCGCTTCTCGTGGCGCCCTTCCTGGTTGCCGTGAAGCGTCCCGATCCTGAGAAAGTGTCGGCGTTCGAAGCTGGCTTCGAAGCCTTCAGCGATGCGCGCATGAAGGTGGACGTTCGCTTCTACCTCGTGGCGATTCTCTTCATCATCTTCGACCTTGAAGTGGCCTTCCTTTTCCCCTGGGCGGTAGCATTCCGGGATGTGGGCTGGTTCGGCTTCTGGTCGATGATGATCTTCCTCGGCGTGCTGACCGTCGGCTTTATCTATGAATGGCGTAAGGGAGCTCTGGAATGGGATTGAGCCCGTCCAGTTCGACACTGGTTACCCCCCGTCCCACGGGTGCGATCGATCCGGCAACCGGCAAGCCTTTCGGCGCTGATGATCCGTTCTTTGCAGGCGTGAACAACGAGCTGGCCGATAAGGGCTTTCTCGTCACGACCGTGTCGCAGCTCATCACCTGGGCCCGCACGGGTTCGTTGATGTGGATGCAGACGGGTCTGGCCTGTTGCGCCGTAGAGATGATGCAGATGTCGATGCCGCGCTACGATATCGAGCGTTTTGGCACTGCGCCGCGCGCCTCGCCGCGCCAGTCCGACGTGCTCATCGTCGCCGGCACGCTGACCAACAAGATGGCGCCCGCCCTACGCAAGGTCTACGACCAGATGCCCGAGCCGCGCTATGTCATCTCCATGGGCAGCTGCGCCAATGGCGGCGGCTACTATCACTACTCCTATTCCGTGGTGCGCGGTTGCGACCGGGTGCTGCCGGTGGACGTCTATGTCCCGGGTTGCCCGCCGACCGCTGAAGCGCTTCTTTACGGCATCCTGTTGCTGCAGAAGAAGATTCGCCGCGACGGCACGATCGAACGATAGGGCAGGGGCATGACCGATACTGTTGTCGAGCCGATTGCAGTCGACCCGCTGGTAACGCTTGGCGAACATGTCGCCGCGTCCCTGGGCGATGCCGTCCTGGGTTTTGAAGTGGCCTATGGCGACCTGACCGTCACCGTGGCCCGTGATTCCATCGTCAATGTGGCGACATTCCTGCGCGATGATCCGAAATGCCGGTTCATCAGCTTCGTGGATGTGTGCGGCGCCGACTATCCGGCCCGCGAATTCCGCTTCGATGTGGTCTACCACTTCCTCAGCCCGCATCTGAACCAGCGCATCCGCGTCAAGCTCGAAGCCGATGACGTGACGCCGGTGCCGTCGATCTGCGATGTGTTTGCCGGCGCGAACTGGTTCGAGCGCGAGACTTACGACCTCTACGGCGTGCTGTTCTCCGGCCACCCTGACCTGCGACGCATCCTCACGGACTATGGCTTCGACGGTCACCCCCTGCGCAAGGACTTCCCGCTGACTGGGTTTGTCGAGGTTCGCTACGACGAAGAGCGCAAGCGCGTGGTCTATGAGCCGGTGACCCTGACGCAGGAATTCCGCTCGTTCGATTACCTGTCGCCCTGGGAAGGCACTGACTATGTGCTGCCCGGCGACGAGAAGGCGAAGAACTGATGTCTGAAGTCGACGTCCGCAATTTCACCCTGAATTTTGGCCCCGTGCATCCTTCGGCGCACGGCGTGCTGCGCATGATCCTCGAGCTTGACGGCGAGCTGGTCGAGCGCGTCGATCCGCATGTGGGTCTCCTGCATCGCGGCACCGAAAAGCTGATCGAATACAAGACCTATCTGCAGGCCGTTCCCTATTTCGACCGCCTCGACTACGTGGCGCCGATGAATCAGGAGCATGCCTTCGCCTTGGCCGTCGAGCGCATGCTCGACATCGAAGTGCCGCGCCGTGGCCAGTTGATCCGCGTGCTCTATGCCGAGATCGGCCGCTTGCTGGCCCACCTGATGAACGTGACCACCCAGGCCATGGACATCGGTGCGCTGACGCCGCCGCTCTGGGGCTTCGAGCAGCGCGAGAAGCTGATGGTCTTCTACGAGCGCGCTTCGGGCGCGCGCATGCACGCTGCCTATTTCCGTCCCGGCGGCGTCCACCAGGATCTGCCGCAGGCGCTGATCGATGATATCGGCGTGTTCTGCGACGAGTTCCCCAAGGCACTCAAGGATATCGACACGCTCCTGACCGCCAACCGCATCTTCAAGCAGCGCAATGTCGACATTGGCGTCGTTCCGCTGGAAGAAGCGTGGGGCCGTGGTTTCTCGGGTGTGATGGTGCGCGCTTCCGGCGCCGCATGGGACCTGCGCAAGGCCCAGCCCTATGACGCCTATGCCGAGATGGAATTCGACATTCCGGTCGGCTCCAACGGCGACTGCTATGACCGTTACCTGATCCGCATGGAAGAAATGCGCCAGGCCAACGAGATCATGCGCCAGTGCGTGAAGAAGTTGAATGCACCGGACGGCAAGGGCCCCGTGGCCTCCACCGACGGCAAGGTGGTGCCGCCCAAGCGCGGTGAGATGAAGCAGTCCATGGAGGCGCTCATCCACCACTTCAAGCTCTATACCGAGGGCTACAAGGTTCCGGCCGGCGAGATCTATGCCGCTGTGGAAGCGCCCAAGGGCGAATTCGGCGTGTACCTGGTGTCCGACGGCACCAACAAGCCCTATCGCTGCCATATCCGTGCGCCGGGCTTCGCCCATCTGAGCGCCATGGACTACCTGTGCCGCAAGCACATGCTGGCAGACGTGACCGCGATCCTCGGGTCGATTGATATTGTGTTCGGAGAGGTGGATCGCTGATGTCTACGCGACGCCTTGCAGACGAGTCGGTGCAGCCGGCGAGCTTTGCGTTCAACGCTGAAAACCAGGCCTGGGCAGAGAAGCGCATCGCGCTTTATCCCGCCGGCCGGCAGCAGTCTGCTGTCATTCCGCTGCTCATGCGTGCGCAGGACCAGGATGGCTGGGTTACCCGCGCGACCATCGAGAAGGTCGCCGAGATGCTGGATATGCCCTATATCCGCGTCCTCGAAGTGGCGACCTTCTACACCCAGTTCCAGCTCGCTCCGGTAGGCAAGAACGCCCATATCCAGGTCTGCGGAACTACGCCCTGCATGCTGCGCGGCGCCGGGGATCTGATCGAGGTCTGCAAGAACAAGATCCACCCCGAGCCGCACCATCTCAATGCTGATGGCACGATGAGCTGGGAAGAGGTCGAGTGCCTTGGCGCCTGCGTCAACGCGCCCATGGTCATGATCTACCATGACACCTACGAAGACCTGACGGTCGAGCGCATGGAAGAGATCGTCGATGCCTTTGCTGCTGGCAAGGGCGACACCATCAAGCCGGGTCCGCAGATCGACCGACAGACGTCGGCCGCCTTCGGTGGCCGCACGACCCTGCTGGAGAAGCCCACCGCCAAGCGCGAGAAGTTCGTCCCGCCGCCGGCCCCCGAGGCCCCTGCGGCGGCTCAGGCCGCCGCCCCGGCTGCCGCTGCGACACCAACAACCGCGGCCAAGCCCAAGGACGTCGCTGCCGAGAATGCGCCGGCGATCAAGGGCACCCCTAAGACCGCCAAGCTCAGCCAGTCCAAGGCCGAGGCCGAACGCTTGGCTGCCGATGCTGCGGCCAAGGCCAATGGCAAGCCGAACACGGCCATGCGTGAAGGCGCAGCCGGCGCCGAATCCGAAGGTGGCAAGGTCGATGGCGGAAAGGCCGTCGGCAAGGCCAAGGCGTCCGAACCAGCCGAGGGCGGCGCCTCTGCTGCCGTCAAGAAGTCGAAGCCTGTCATCAAGGCCCCGGCCGCCAATCCCAAGGAAGTTGTACCCACGGCTGAGAAGGGCGGCGACCTCACCCCGCTGTTCGACCGGCCCGAGGGCGCGCCTGACGATCTCAAGCTGATTTCCGGCGTCGGTCCGGTGATCGAGCGCAAGCTCAACGCCCTGGGCATCACCCGCTACGACCAGATTGCCAAGTTCAAGAAGGCGGACATTGCCCGCGTGGACGAGGTGCTGAACTTCCGCGGCCGGATCGAGCGTGATGATTGGCTGAAGCAGGCCAAGGCGCTCGCCAAGGGCGGGGTCGAGGAATACCGCAAGGTGTTCGGGAAGGACCCGCGCTAAATGACCATCGGGGGCATCGACATCGCGACCCTGACTGCAAAGGACTACGCCGTCGGCGTGGTCTATGCAGTCCTGGGTACCTTTGTGGTGACCGGTGCCGAGATGGTTTTCGGATTTGCGCTGCCGAGCCTTGTGGCTTCGGCGGTGGGGGCAGCAATCGGAATTGCTGCCTGGTTTGTCTTTTTGTTGAAGCGGAAAGCTGATCATGCTCGCTGACAAGGATCGCATTTTCACCAACCTCTATGGCCACCACAATTGGCGGCTTGAGGGCGCGCGCGAGCGCGGCTCCTGGGTTGGGACCAAGGAATTCATCGACAGCGGTCGCGACTGGATTACCAATGAAGTCAAGGCTTCGGGTTTGCGCGGCCGCGGCGGCGCCGGTTTCCCGACTGGTTTGAAGTGGTCGTTCATGCCCAAGCAGAGCGACGGGCGTCCGCATTATCTGCTGGTCAATGCCGACGAGTCCGAGCCCGGCACCTGCAAGGACCGCGAAATCCTGCGTCACGATCCGCATCACCTGATCGAAGGCTGCCTCTTGGCCTGCCGCGCCATGGATGCGCACCTGGCCTTCATCTATGTGCGCGGCGAGTTCATCCGTGAACGCCAGCGCCTCGAGGAAGCCGTCCAGGAAGCCTATGACGCCAAGCTGATCGGCAAGGACAATATCCACGGCTGGGACCTGGACATCATCGTCCATCACGGCGCCGGCGCCTACATCTGCGGCGAAGAAACCGCACTGATGGAATCGCTGGAAGGCAAGAAGGGCCAGCCGCGCTTGAAGCCGCCGTTCCCGGCCGGCATGGGTGTCTATGGCAACCCGACCACCGTCAACAATGTCGAATCCATCGCCGTCGTCCCGGAAATCCTGCGCCGCTCCGGCGCCTGGTTCTCGTCCATCGGCCGCCCGAACA
>CBFGPB010000027.1:0-15362 GCA_965650545.1 uncultured Devosia sp.
GGCGCTGAGCACGATCTTCCTGTCGATTTCGCCGATCTCCCGCACATCCTTGCCTTCATAGTCCAGCGCATGCAGCACCACGCGAATGGCATTGAGCCGGAGCCGCTTCTTGTCGTTGGCCCGGATCACCGTCCAGGGCGCATGAGCGCTGTCGGTTTGCTCGAGCATCCGGTCGCGAGCGACAGAATACTCCTCCCACTTGTCCAATGCCTTAAGATCGACCGGTGAGAGCTTCCAGGTCTTCAATGGGTCATGGCGTCGGTCATGGAAGCGCTTCAATTGCATTTCCCGTCCGATGGAGAGCCAGAACTTGAAGAGCTTGATCCCGTCCCGCACCAGCTGCCTTTCGAACTGGGGGGCTTCCTCCAGGAAAGCATCGGTCTGTTCAGGGGTGCAAAAGCCCATGACAGGTTCGACCACAGCGCGATTATACCAGGAGCGATCAAACAGCACCATTTCCCCTGCCGCCGGCAGCCAGTCCACATAGCGCTGGAAATACCATTGCGTGCTTTCCCGGTCGCTCGGTTTGGGGAGCGCGGCAATGACATTGTAGCGCGGGTTGAGATTCTCCCGGAACCGCTCGATCGTCCCGCCCTTGCCGGCGGCATCGCGTCCTTCGAAGACGATGATGGTGCGTGTGCCGGTCTTGGCCATATGCGCCTGATGCAGCACCAACTGCTTTTGCAGGGCGTACATGGCCGTGTCATACTCATCACTGTCGAGCTTGTCCTCGTATGGGTACCCACCCGAGCCGAAGGCCGCCTTCTTGACCCATTTGGGCAGGTCCGGATCGTTGATATCGAAGCTGTTTTGGGGATCGGTCACGCTGTCTCTCCACTGTCACATGGACCGTGCTATGAACCCGGCTCCCGCGCAAGAGGCGGGACTGACACAGTGATTCGACCTCCCGAAATGGATGACCTGCGCCGCACCGGATTGATCCACAGCCCAGCCACGCTGCTGGCGCGGCTTTCTGGACAAATGCCGCTCCTGGCGGGTCTCGGCGGGTTGATCCTGCTCTTTGTCGCCCTGGGCGGGCTGCGGGTGGACCTCGCCATTCTGGGCTATCTGGTTCTGGTCGGTCTGGTCGCCATGCTGCCCCAGCCGGTCGTTACGGTCACCCACACGGTGCAGGTGCAGGCTCCAGCGCCGAACCGGCATGAAGTCGAGCAGGATATGCTGCCCGCCTTTGTCGAAGCGCTGGGCGATCCCGGCCTGGTACTCGACAGAACAGGCGCGGTGCTCCACCGCAATGGGGCTGCCGCAAGGCAATACCCCAATCTGCAGGTCGGCCGGGTCATGACCCTGGTCATGCGCAATCCCGATCTGGTCGCCGCCATCGAGAATTCGCAACGCAGCGGCCAGGCGCATAGCTTCGAGTTGCACGAGACCTTGCCGTCCGAAACCTGGGACCGGGTTGTCGTCGCCCCCCTTCGGCGCCCCGATCGGGACTGGTTCGCCGATGAAAGCAGACAATTGCTGGTGACCTTCCAGAGCCTGACCGAGCTCAAGCGCGTCGATGCGCTGCGCACCGATTTCATCGCCAATGCCAGCCATGAATTGCGCACGCCCCTGGCATCCCTGGTCGGGTTCATCGATACACTTCTGGGGCCTGCAGCCCGCGACGCGGCGGCGCGCGAGAAATTCCTTGGCATCATGCGCACGCAGGCTGATCGCATGAGCCGGTTGATCGATGATCTCCTGAGCCTTTCCCGTATCGAAATGCACCAGCATGTGCGCCCCACCGGCTCGGTGGACCTGAGCAGCCTCTTGCGCGAAGTGCGGGAGGGCCTGCAGACCCAGGCCAAGGCCGCCGACTTGGAGGTCGTCCTTTCGCTGCCAGAGGCCCCGGTCACAGTCACGGGCGATCGCGGGCAGCTCTACGAAGTGTTCGAGAACCTTGTCGACAATGCCATCAAGTATGGCGCCGACGGCAAGCGGGTCGAGGTAACCCTGACCAGGGTCGAGCGCGCGGGCATGCATGCCCAGGTCAGTGTTGTTGATCATGGTCCTGGCGTCGAGCCCGAGCATGTGCCGCGCATGACCGAACGCTTCTATCGCATCGATGCCGAGACCAGCCGCAAGAAGAAGGGCACCGGGCTGGGACTGGCCATCGTCAAGCACATCATCCAGCGCCATCGCGGGCAGATGAGCATCAAGTCCAAGCCAGGCGAAGGGCTGCGCGTCGACGTGCTTTTGCCCTGACTTCCGCCCGCATCGCATGGGGATTTTCTCAAGGGGAGTAACCCGGCTTTAAGCCAATCCCGCGAGCCTGGTGGACGTTGCGCGTCGCGCTCTGCAATGTCATGGGGCACAGGAGCGTCCCCATGAAGACCCTTTGGCCAGCCGCGACCCTCGCTATTGCCGTTACCGGCTACTTCGCCTGGAGCAACTCTGCCGCCCCTCGGGCGCCCCAACTGCTCATCGATGACTGCCATCGCCTGGCCGGAGAAGTGGCAGCGATCCACAGCAGTGGCGGCATCGTCCCTCCCGAGCGGTTGTCCACGGCTCGTGGCTGTGCGGTATCATTCGGCCAGAACTGGGCCGCTGATACCAGTTCCTGGGCAGAAGGCTTGCGCGCTGAAGGGGCAATGCGGGTGCGATAGGCCAACAAAAAGGGCGCCACGCGGGCGCCCGTCATGTGTTCTGTCAGAGGTGCCTCAACGGCGCTTCTTGTCCATCTGGTGATAGGCCCTGCGCGAATGGAACTCGCAATAGGGACCGGTCTCGAGGCTATGCTGTCCGCAGAAGTAGAAGTCCTTGCTGAGCGGATCTCCGATCGGCCACTTGCAGGTATGTTCGTTCAACTGCAGCAGGTTGAGGCGCTTGTCTTCGGGGATGAAGAGTTCGGCAGCTGCCGGTGCCACATAAAGCTCGGTTTCCATCTCCGGTGCGGCGGCCAGGGCGGTCGCGCCCATAACCTGCGGACGGGCCATGCTGACGCGGGGCTTGGCGCTCATGCCAGCGCTGCTCGCGGAGGGGCTCGCCGGACGGCGCGGCGCCGCTGGGCGCGCCGCCGGGCGGGCACGGGGGGCGGTATTGGTGGGCTTGGCGCGGGCCGAAAGCTTGAGGCGGTGCACCTTGCCGATCACGGCATTGCGCGTCACCCCGTCGCCCAGTTCAGCCGCAATCTGGCTGGCGCTCAGGCCCTCCATCCAGAGTTTCTTCAAAAGTTCGACGCGCTCGTCAGTCCAGCCCATCGATTGCGCTCCTGAAACCATCGACAAAACAGAATCCTTCATTGCGCTGCCAAAACGGCATGGCAGCCTTTCGACTCTACAGCTCGTATGTTGAGCGGGTCCGCCGCACGAGATATCGTGTCCCCAACGCCTCGGAGATTACGACATGCGTGGAATCGGGATCAAGAGTCGGGGGGGATTTTCCCCGCTTATTCATTGGTTAAGATTGTCCTAACGAACAATGAGTCAAATCAGACACTTGCGCCGTAGCTGATTGACTTTACGGGCTCATTTCGCCTAATTCTCGGGTCCAAACGCGCGGCCGAGAGGGCGCGTTTTTGATTTCTGTGGCAGCTTTGCCACGCTTCTCCAGTCGCTAGCCTTCAACAAGAGGAATGTTCGCCATGTCTGCGCTCTACGGCACCTATGCCCGGTCCGATCTCGCTTTCGAGCGGGGCGAGGGCATGCGCCTGTATGACCAGCACGGCCGAGAGTTTCTCGACTTCCATTCGGGCATTGCAGTGAATGCCCTGGGCCATGGTGACCCGCATCTGGTTGCCACCCTCAAGGCTGCCGCCGAAAAGGTCTGGCATACATCCAATGTCTTCACTATTCCCGAACAGGAACGGCTGGGCCAGCGGCTCGTGGACTCCACCTTTGCCGACAAGGTGTTCTTCACCAATTCGGGGGCCGAGGCCATCGAATGTGCCATCAAGACTGCCCGGCACTATTTCTTCGCCAAGGGCCAGCCGGACCGCTATGAGGTAATCGCCTTCACCGGCTCTTTCCACGGCCGCACTTTGGGCACCATCGCCGCCGGCGGTAATCCGAGCTACCTTGAAGGCTTCGGGCCGCCTATGCCCGGCTTCAAGCATACGGCTCCGGGTGATCTCGATGCGGTCAAAGCCCTGGTCGGGCCCCAGACCTGCGCCATCCTGATCGAGCCTGTACAAGGCGAGGGCGGGGTGACCGCAATGAGCGTGGAGTTCCTCCAGGGCCTGCGCCAGATCTGCGATGAGAATGACATGCTGCTCATTTTCGACGAAGTGCAGTGCGGCTTTGGGCGGACCGGCCGGTTCTTCGCCTTCGAATGGGCCGGCATCACGCCGGACATCGTCGCTGTGGCCAAGGCGATCGGCGGGGGCTTCCCGCTCGGTGCGTGCCTTGCCACCGAGGCGGCAGCCGCTTCCATGGTGCCGGGCACCCATGGCTCAACCTATGGCGGCAACCCGCTCGGCTGCGCCATGGGCAATGCCGTTCTCGACCGCATCCAGGCGCCCGGCTTTCTCGACCATGTTGCCCAGATGGGCCAGCGCCTCGCCTGGCACCTGCAACAGTTGGCGCAGAAATATCCTGACTACGTCCTCGAACTGCGCGGCAAGGGCCTGCTCGCCGGCATCAAGATCGCTCCGCCAGTACGGGACTTCGTTGCGCGCCTGCGCGACGACCATCAGCTTCTGGCCATCGGCGCCGGGGACAATGTGCTGCGTCTTCTGCCGCCGCTCATTGTCAGCGAAGCCGATATCGAGCTCGCCATGGAAAAGATCAGTGCTGCCTTTGATGCGATAGAGGCCGAAACCGCCTCCACCGCCGCCGCAGGCTGACCGACATGTTGACCTTCTATCATTTCGGACGGCGCCGACATGGTCTGTTCCCTCCGCCCCGATAGGGTGGAGCGTTCAGTCGCGGCCTCGGCCGCCCGAAGTGTTTAGCGTCACAAAAGGAACCCGGCCCATGACGACGACCGGCACCCCCAATCATTTTCTGTCCATCGACGATTTTTCCTATGCCGAACTGCGCGGCATGCTCAACCAGGCAACAGCTCTGAAGGCGCGCCTCAAGGACGGCGACCGGCCGCAGCTCCTCAGGGACAAGGTGCTGGCGATGATCTTCGAACGCCAGTCTACCCGCACCCGCGTTTCCTTCGACGTGGGCATGCGCCAGCTGGGCGGGCAGACCCTGATGCTTTCCGGCCAGGAAATGCAGTTGAGCCGCGAGGAAACCCTGGCGGACACTGCCAAGGTCATGAGCCGCTATGTCGACGCCATCATGATCCGCATTCTGTCCCACGCCGACCTGCTCGAACTGGCCGAAGCCGCGACCGTGCCGGTCATCAACGGCCTCACGCGGCGGGCCCATCCCTGCCAGATCATGGCCGACCTGATGACCTTCGAGGAGCATCGTGGCGATATCCGCGGCGCCAAGATTGCCTGGGTTGGGGACAGCAACAACGTGCTCCATTCCTGGGTCAATGCCGCCGAGCTGTTCGAGTGCGAACTCACCATTGCGACGCCGGACGAATACAGCCCGGAAAAGGACCTGATGCAGGACATCACCCGCGCCGGCAAGTATGCCCGGCTGATCGAGGATCCGCGCGAAGCGGTGGAAGGCGCCGACCTTGTGATCACCGATACCTGGGTCTCCATGGGCGACGTCGACGCCGCCGAGCGGCGCCGGGTCTTGAAACCCTACCAGGTCAACACCAACTTGATGGCCTTGGCGAACAAGGACGCCCTGTTCATGCACTGCCTGCCCGCCCATCGCGGCGACGAGGTGACCGACGAAGTGATCGATGGTCCCCAGTCGGTGGTGTTTGACGAGGCCGAAAACCGCCTCCACGCCCAGAAAGCCATTTTGTGCTGGGCCTTCGGGGTCGAAACAAACTAGCCGCCGCAAGCCGGTTTGACAGCCCGCCTTGCCCATCCCGCAGCGGATGGCAGGGGCGGGTTGTTGCCGTAGCGGTGGCGCGTTTCGTCCCAAGGGCGTAGCCTTGACAGAGACAGCAAGCCAATGACCACGGACCAGACCATGACTGAAACCCTGCTCTCGAGCCTCGGCCTTGATCGTCCCGAGACCGGTGACGACGCCGTGGTGCCCTTCACGCTCGACAAGCTCGACACGCGTGGCCGGATGGTCCGCCTGGGGTCAGCACTCGACACCATCCTGAGCCGCCATGACTATCCCTTGCCGGTGGCGCGACTTCTGGGCGAGGCCGTCGTGCTTTCCGCCATGATCGGCTCGTCCCTCAAGTTCGAGGGCCGCTTCATCCTGCAGACCCAGACTGACGGCCCGGTCAATTTGATCGTTGTGGATTTCGACGCACCCGACGGCATGCGGGGCTATGCCCGGTTCGACCACGATGCTCTGGTCAAGGCCGCCGAGGCTGGCAAGACCAGCCCGGCCGAATTGCTCGGCAAGGGCCACCTCGCCATGACCATCGACCAGGGACCGCATACCGAACGCTACCAGGGTATCGTCGCCCTTGACGGCCATTCGCTCGAGGAGGTCGCCCATACCTATTTCATGCAGTCCGAGCAGATCCCGACCCAGGTGCGCCTGGCCGTCGCGCAGATGACCACGCGCGGCGACCACCGGGCGCGCTGGCGCGCCGGCGGCATGCTCATCCAGCATCTGCCGCCCAACGGGCTCTCGGTCATGGCCGACCTGCCCGGCGACGGCGATTTCGACAATCCCGATACGGCCGATCCGGATTTCGTCGAGGCTGATGGCTGGGCTGAGGCCAAGGCGCTTCTGGGCACGGTCGGCGATCTGGAGCTCACCGATCCGGACCTGTCCCCGGAGCGGTTGATGTTCCGCCTCTACCACGAGACCGGCGTGCGCGTGTTTCCGCCGCAGGATCTGGTGGAGCGCTGCACCTGCTCCGCCGAGCGCATTGAAGACATGCTGGCCAACAGTTTCTCCGACCAGGAGCGCCAGGATATGGCTGTGGACGGGGAAATCGAAGTCGTATGTGAATTCTGTTCAACCGCCTATCGTTTCAATCCTCATCACTTCCATTCAGGTAACTAGACTTTACGCATACTGATATCTCTCCGAGAAATATCAGTATGCCCTTCTTGCCTTCGGCGGCGAACAGGCTCAATCTCGCATCAGCTGCAACGGCAAAGGGGACTTGCCGGGATGAATGCCGACCTGATGTCGACGATCGAGAACATCCAGCATCAGACCAGTTCCGATGCCATTCTCGACATTATCTATTCCGCCATCGGCGAATATGGCTTCGAGCGCTTCATCGTCTCCGGGCTGCCCGATCCCGGTGTCGATGTGCGCCCCTTCGTCCTGCTCTCTGGCTGGGACGATGAATGGTACGAGCGCTACACGTCCAAGGGCTATGTTCATCTCGATCCTGTAGCTCGGCATTGTTTCTCGACCACGCTTCCGTTCGACTGGTCCGAGGCCCCCTATGACCGGGAAAATGACCGACCGGCCCGCCGCGTGATGGAAGAGGCGCGCGATTTCGGTATGGATGAAGGCTTCTGCGTACCGGTGCATATGGAAGGTGGCATGCAGGGCGTCGTGTCCCTGGTCGGCAAGACCAGTCACCTTGACGAGAAAAGCCGCCTCGAACTTCACATGCTCGCCCTGTACGCCCATGGGCGTCTGCGCTACCTAAACGGGCCAATCGGGCGTCCGGTGGTGCGTCGCGGCATTACCCCGCGCGAGGCGGAGATTCTCAAATGGGCAGCGACCGGCAAGACCGCGGCCGAGATTGCCGACATTACGGGTCTCACCCCCCGCACGATCAATCAGCACTGTGAGAACGCGCAGAAGCGCCTCGGGACGAATAATCGCCTGCACACGGTTGTCGAGGCAATACGACACAAGCTGATCACCCTCTGATATCGGGAAAATCTCCGAACACTTGGGATTTTTACCAATTTCGCTCCATCGCTAGGCTGTGCCTAATGCCGTCGTTCGAGGCCGGTAGCTTCGGGGGGCAGAGCGATGAAATTGCACATCGTCCGCAATCCAGCGGACCGGCAGAGCCGTGACCTGCTTGAGCAGAATTTCCGGCTGCGACACAGGATTTTTGTCGAGATGGAGGGCTGGGAGGCCCTTCGCCGACCGGATGGGCGGGACGTCGACGCTTTCGACAATGCCGATGCTACCCATCTTTTGATCACCGATACAGATGGAACGCTGGTGGGCGGATCGCGCATCACGCCTCTGGATCGGCCGAACTTGCTGCAGACTGTCTTCAACGGGTTAGTGCAAGGAGAATTCCCCGCCCACCCCTCGCTTGGGGCCGACTGGACACGCTTCTACGTGCATCCGGATCGACGCGAGGGGCGGCGGCGCGCGCCCGAGTCTGCAGCCCTTTTCTGCTCGGTGATGGAGTATGCCCTTTCCCAGGGATTCAGTTTCATCACCTTCGTGTCCTCCATCTACATGCTCGAGCACGGCACCGCCGTGGGCTGGCGGATCACCCCGCTGGGGGCGCCGGTGATGATGGAGGGCAAGCCAACCATCGCAGCCTGGATAGATGTATCCGAGGCAGCGTTGGACAATGTCCGACGGGTGACCGGAATGGGCAAGCCATTCATGTCCGCCTGGGAGCCCGCGCCCTTGCCGTTTGAAGAACAGGTACCCGTCCGCTAGGAGAGGTTCCATGTCTGCGGCCCTTAGCCTGATGCAGGCATTGCTTGGCCCCGAAACGACCCGGCAGGATGCGCAGGCCGCGCTTGAACAGGCGCTCAAATCTTCAGTCGATCCATTGCATTGGTGCGCTACCCATCTCGGGGTCTCCGATGCCGAAATCATGCGTCGCGCGGCGCGATGGGCAGAGCTCCCCTATCTCGATGTCGTGCCTCGCCTCGCCCGGGACGTTCTGGAACCCCGCCGTCTCGAAGCGCTCGGCGAGGTCAGGCTCTATCGCGTGCGGATGAGTGACCGGGAGGTCGCCTTTGCCGCCCCCGATTTTTTAGGCCTGCTGCGCCTTGTTGGAGCAAGGGCCGAAAACGGGCAAGTGCTGCGCAATCTGTGTCTCGTGCCTTTCCCGTCCCTGAGGGCCTTTCTCGTGGCTCGGGCCAGCAATGCCCTGTTGGACGGAGCGCGCCAGACGTTGGCTCGCTACTGGCCGCATGCCGCTGCCCAACTCGAACTGACGGCTCCAGTCCGCATGGGCTTTGTTCTCGCGTTGTTCGTGCTGGCCACGCTCATTGTTCTCGCACCCCTCAGCGGGCAGGGTTGGTTGGCGCCACTCTGGATCGGGCTTGTGCTGTTGCCGACGCTCCTCCGTCTCTGTGCCCTCGCGGTTCCACCCGAACCTCACCTTTCGGGCGACATCAGCACCATCGAAAGGGAGACGCTCCCGGTCTATTCAGTCCTTGTACCCTTGCGGGATGAGGTGGAGGTGGTCGAGCAACTATGTTCGGCTCTTGGCCAGATCGATTATCCGTCAGAAAAGCTCGACGTGATCTTCGTGGTTGAGACCCGTTCGCCGACGACCATTGCGGCGGTGCAACGGCATCTGCGGGACGCACGGTTTTCGATCGTGGAAGTGCCCGACGCGCTGCCGCGAACCAAGCCCAAAGCGCTGGACTTTGCTTTGCCGCTTTGCCGTGGCGAGTTCGTCGTGGTGTTCGATGCCGAGGACCGGCCGCAACCCGACCAGCTCTTGCGCATTGTCGACCAGTTCCGGCGCCAGCCCGACATCGCCTGCATCCAGGCTCGACTGGTCATCGACAATGGTCGCAGCGGCCCCATCCCGGCTCTGTTCGCCGGCGAGTACGCCGGTCTGTTTGCCGTGCTCTTGCCGGCGTTCACCCGATGGGGCGTGGTGACTCCGCTCGGCGGAACCTCAAATCATTTCAGGACGGCGACCCTTCGGCAACTGGGCGGCTGGGACGCCTTCAATGTCACCGAAGACGCTGACGCGGGCGTGCGGTTGGCGCGGCGCAAACTGGGATGCGCGACAAGCACGACCTGCACATATGAGGCGGCGCCCGTTCGTCTCGCCCCTTGGCTGGGGCAGCGCACCCGCTGGATGAAGGGGTGGATGCAAACCTATGTTGTGCACAACCGGCGGCCCGGCGTGTTGCTGGCTGACCTGGGGTGGCGCGGCGCTGCCGCCTTCCAGGTCATTCTGTTGAGCATGATGCTCTCGCCACTCCTGCATGTCGGCTTCCTGGTCGTCCTTGCCGGCATGGCTATTTTCGACCAATTGGCCTGGCCCAGGCTTGATCTGTGGCCGGTAGCCTGCGCAGTCGTTCTTGTCGTGGGACATGCCGTTGCCATCGCCACCAACCTGGTCGGCCTCGCCCGGACCGGCCAGTCCTACCTTCACTGGTGGCAGGCGCTCCTGCCCGTCTACTGGGCTATGATCGGCTTTGCGACGTTGATGGCCATGCGCGAATTTGCACTGCGGCCGTTCTACTGGTTCAAGACGCCGCATCCCGTTTCCACCAAACCGCAGGCCAATATCCTGCCTGCCACGCGGCCGGTCGAAACTCAGGATACCGGGAACAACGACCATTTAGTGGGTCGGAAGGCCAGTACCGACCCTTCGGCCGCGGAGTGATCGTGGGGCAGGTCGATCTCGACGCGGCCAGCCGACGGGCCGAGATCCAGTGTTACCCGGCGCGTGCCGCCCACCCGCCGGGTTGACATAACCGTCCCGGAAAAGGCCGCGGGACTGTCCAGCAGTTCCACATCATGAGGTCTGAAGAATAGCCGCTGTGGGCCGTTGATACCCTTCGCCAGTTCAAGCGAGCCGCCCGCCAGGTGGACCTTGCCGTGCTCCAGCATCACCGGCAACTCGGACGATTCGCCAACAAAGCCGAAGACGAAGGGCGAGGAGGGTGCGTCATAAATGGCGTCTGGCATGCCAACCTGCTCAAGGCGTCCCCGACGCAGCACACCGACTCTGTCGGCAAGGTCCAGGGCTTCTTCCTGGTCGTGTGTGACAAGGACGGTAGTGTGGCCGGTCCGGTCATGGATTTCCCGCAACCATCTGCGCAACTCGCGCCGCACCTGCGCATCCAAGGCGCCGAACGGTTCGTCTAGCAGCAGCACGGCCGGCTCGATGGCCAGTGCCCGCGCCAGGGCCACACGCTGCCGCTGCCCGCCCGAGAGCTGGTCGGGATAGCGCTGTTCGAGGCCCGAAAGCTGGACGAGGTCGAGCAGTTCCAAGGCCCGCAGCCGGATCGCGCTGGCCGGGGGGCGGGTGGTGCGCGGCCGAACCTGGAGACCGAAGGCCACGTTCTCGAGCACGGTCAGGTGCCGGAACAGCCCGTATTGCTGGAACACGAAGCCGATACTGCGCTCTTGCACTCTTCTGGCCGAAGCGTCTTTGTCGCCGAAGAGTATGCGGCCGGAGGTCGGTCTTTCCAGACCCGCGATGAGACGCAGGAGGGTCGTCTTGCCCGAGCCTGAGGGGCCCAGCAAAGCCATGAGCTCGCCCGAACGAATATCGAGCGACACATCTTGCAGCGCCGGATCCCGGTCGAAATCCTTGCGGACATTGTCAATCCGAACATCCATCTTGGTTCCGTGGGGTGCTGGAGCTCCGTTTTCGGTCCATTTTGGGTGCGATCACAAGGGCTTTGTCTATCCGGGATTGAAACTTTCCTCGGGACCGCGCCACGACGGCACAACGACCCTGCCGTTGCAAGTCATGCGGATCTGGCCCACCTTGACCTGACAACGCCGGGGAGGGCCGGCACTTCTTGGAGGACAATGCGTGCCAGCACAGATCCGGCATCGCTATATCGGCTTGGCGGTGCTGACACTGGCAGTTGTGTCGTGCATCGCGCTGGGCGCCTGGCGCGTGGTCTATCTGCGGGGCCTGGGCGATGTCGAGCGCCAGGTTCAGGACCGGCTCACTCTCAATCTTCGTGCCCTCGAGAGCGAGATCGAGCGCTTCCGTTATCTGCCGGGGGTTGTCGGAGAGGACGAACGGATAACCGCATTGCTACAGCTGCCTCTGCCGCAAACCATCGCCGCGGCCAACGCCTATCTCCAGACCGTCCGCTCCATGTCGGGCGTAGATGAGCTCTACGTTCTTGACCTCGAGGGCGAGACTCTCGGCGCCAGCAACTGGAACGAACCGGGCAGCTTTGTCGGCCACAATTACGCCTTCCGCCCCTATTTCGCCGACGCCATGGCCACCGGCTCCGGACGCTTCTACGCAGTGGGGGTCACGACCGGCAAGCCGGGCTACTTCCTTTCCAGTCGCATCGATATCGATGGCCGCCCCGTCGGCGTGGCAGTGGCCAAGGTCGATATGGCACCACTTGCCCAGACATGGGCCGCAGCCGGCGAGCGAAGCGCCATTGCGGATCGGGAGGGCGTCGTCTTCCTCTCTGGCGATCCCGCGTGGACCTACCGCCCGTTGGAGACTCTCTCCGAACAAACCATCGCACGCCTTGACGAACAGCGGCGCTATGATGGGGTAGACCTCGCCGCTGCCGCGCCTCTGGCACCCCGCTCCGGCCCCAATCGGTCACTCCTGGTGGTGGGGGAGGGGGAGCCGCACCTGCTCGGACTCCGCGCCGTCGAGCCAGACGGATGGCAACTACTCTCGGCGCTGCCGCTCGAACCGGTGGATCGGGAGGCACGTTTGGTCGGCGGGTTGGCGGCTCTGGTCGCCGTGCTGGCGCTCGGCGCCTGGCTGGTCTTCAACCAGCGCCGCCAGATCATTCGTTTCAAACTCGACCAGAATGCCGTGCTCGAGGAGCGTGTCGTCGAACGGACTCGGGAGCTGGCCCATGAAGTCGAAGAGCGGCGGCGAACCGAGGCGGAGCTGCGCGCCACGCAGGAAAATCTCATCCACGCCGCCAAGCTGGCCGCCCTTGGCCGCATGTCTGCCGCTATCGTGCACGAGGTCAGCCAGCCGCTCTCGGCGCTGGACAATACCCTGGCCGCCGCGGACCTGCATGCCCAGCGCGACGCGCCGGGCGAGGTGCGCCGGCTGCTCGAAGGCGGCCGCCACCTCCTCAAGCGCATGCAGCGCACCATCAAGCATTTGCGCAATTTCTCGTCGCGGCGAGATCCGGGGCCGCCCGAACCCGTCCAACTGCCTGGCGTCCTCGATGCCGCCATGGACATCCTGGCGCCCCAGGCCCGCGATGCCGGGGTCGTCGTCACCGCAGCCTGGGAGCCGGGACTGCCGGCAGTCTCCGGCAATTCCGTTCGGCTCGAACAGGTTTTCATCAATCTCATCCTCAATGCCATCGAGGCGACGGCGGCAGCCGGAAATGCCGCCGTCCGCCTGATCGTCCACAGCCAGGGCGAAGGGAGCGTCGTGGTCGAGATTTCCGATACCGGCGCCGGTATCCCTGAAACTGTTCGGGAACGGCTGTTCGAGCCGTTCTTCACCACTAAGTCCAAGGGAGAAAGCCTGGGGCTGGGCCTCTCCATCTCGCGCACCCTTCTCGAGGAATTTGGTGGCGCCCTGCAATTCGATCCAGGGTCGGATGGAGGCACGGTGGCGCGAGTCACCTTGCCGGTCTATCGCGCCGGTGCCGCAGCGGAACAGAAGCTGGAACAGGCATGACGCGGGGTAGGGTGCTGTTTATCGACGACGAGGTCGAGCTCTGCCGGGCTGCACAGGAGTGGCTGGGCGTCAGCGGCTTCTCGGTCACGACATCCTCGAACCCCGAAACCGCCATCGCCCAGACCGACCCTGATACCCTCGATTGCGTAGTGAGCGATGTGCGCATGCCCGGCCTCACCGGCATCGAAGTGCTCGATCACTTCCGTGCGGCGGCGCCCGAGCTGCCGGTCATCTTGCTCACCGGCCATGGCGACATTCCGCTGGCGGTCGAGGCCATGCGCGCCGGGGCCCACGATTTCCTCGAGAAGCCCTATGACGCCGAACTGCTGGTGGCAGTGCTGGATCGGGCTGTCGAGCGGCGCCGTCTGGGATTGGAGCTGACACGCCTGCGCCAGGCTGCGGGCAGTTCTGAGCTCGATGACCACCTTGTCGGCCTATCCGCCCCCATGGCCGCCCTGCGCCGGTCTATCCTGCAACTGGCTGACATTGACGTGGATATCCTGGTGACCGGGGAAACGGGTACCGGCAAGGAGGCCATTGCCCGCGCCCTCCACGATTTCGGCCATCGCGCCCAAGGACAGTTCGTAGCGATAAACTGTGCAGCCGTGCCCGAGACAGTCTTTGAAAGCTAGATGTTCGGCCACGCCAAGGGGGCCTTCACGGGTGCAGTCGGCGAGCGCATCGGCAAGCTCGAATATGCCAGGGGCGGCACAGTCTTCCTCGACGAAGTCGAATCCATGCCCCTTGGCCTCCAGGCGAAAATCCTGAGGGCTATTCAGGAACGGACCGTGGAGCCCCTGGGATCCAATGTGTCGCGACCCATCGATGTGGCTTCATCGCGGCGAGCAAGGTCGATCTCAAGGCAGAGAGTGACGCCGGCCGGTTCCGCACCGATCTCTATTTCCGCCTGGCCACTGTGGAACTGTCTGTGCCGCCACTGCGCGAGCGGCGCGAGGACGTTCCGCTGCTGTTAGATCTCTTCGCCGATCGGGCGGCCCGGCGGTTCGGTGTCGCGGTTCCCGCGCATGGTCTATCTGTGGATGCTCTCGGCTCGGACTGGCCCCGCAATGTGCGCGAACTCAAGGCTGCGGCCGAGCGCGCGGTACTCGGCATGGATCGAAAATGGACCGGGCAGGGTCCATCTCGGGAGAGCAGGGCGCTGCCCGACCGGGTCGCGGCCTATGAGGCCATGGTCATCGAGGAGGCCCTGCGTCATTGTGGTGGGTCTACCGCCAGGGCGGCCGAGATGCTTGGGCTGGCGCGGCGCACCCTCAACGAGAAGATCGCCCGTTATGGCCTGCGCGCCAATGTCGACGCTTGAAGTCGCGGCGAGCCGATATCCCCTGCCGATGCCGCCTGGGCCGAGGGCCGATGGACCTATGTGCCGCGGCTGCCGCCTGTTCCGGAAGTCATTCTGGCGGCCTCGGGGATGACACCCAGTCCCTGGCGCCTGTGCCTGCCGGACGGAGTCTGCCGCGATCTGGGCGCGCGCGCCAGGGAGATGAGCCGGATCTGGGCGGCCGAGACGTGTTCGCCGGCTGACGGCTGAGGCCGGAAACCCCAGCAAATGGAGCCGCTTGCGGACACTTATGCACATCGCTCGGTCGAGCCTCGAAAGAAATGTCATCTTTCTTTCATGAGGGGTGTTGACGCGGAAAAGGCCCTCCCATATAACGCCCCTCGTTGACGACGCGACGCGCTCCGGCGCCTCCCACTGATCGACGAATTCTCTTAGGGCAGAGGTGCTGCCGGGTAACCGGACGCGAAACTCTGTTCTCTAGTGGAATAATGAGAGCCCGGCTCTCACCGACGCTGTAGTCCTTGCGGACACTGGGTCAGCTCTTTGACATTGTGAAGAATTGAAGAAAGAGAGACGTGGACGGCGA
>CBFGPB010000028.1:0-15266 GCA_965650545.1 uncultured Devosia sp.
AGGTTGCCCATCTTCTGGATCTTCTTGGGCACGCCCAGGTCGCTGACACCCATTTCGCGGAGCGAGCGGTCCATATCCTTGAAGAAGAGGTCAAAAACGGCCTGACTGAAATCCTTGGCCGACTGTGGACCATGCCGGAGGCGGCGGAACAGCAGGGCCATGTGCAGGCTGATCATGTCGAACCGCCCTGTCACAGTGTCCGGTACACCCATCTCGGCGTAGAAAACCGGCTGCCGGGATTGCGCCACAATGGAATTATACACGGCGTAAACTGGCTCTGTGGCAGTCTTCTTGCGAAACAAGGACAAGATCATGGGATTGCGCTCGGCGTCGGTATCGGTCAAACACGGGCGTATCGGGGTGCCGGGCCATTGCCAGCTTGCCAGACAGCCAAGTTGACAGCTACACAGTCCGGCGGCCCGTGGGCACGCGCCCAAGTGTCACGCCTATAGTCGAGAGCCATCGGGAAAGTCAAATTCATGCCTCTGCGCCTTGCTAAAGCCTCCGTTGCCGCGGCCATTCTCGCCGTTGCACTTGCCGGTTGCACCAGCAGCACAGCCTTGGTCTCCAAGCGCACGCAGGGCTACGAAATTCCTGATTCCGCGCTCCAGCAGATCCGCCCTGGCCAGTCTGAGCAACTGGTTCGCCTGGTGCTCGGTTCTCCGCAATCCACCAATACGTTCGGCGACCGCACTGCCTGGTACTATGTCGAGACCAAGGTCAACCAGACCGCTTTCGGCATGACCATGATTGAGGAGCGCACGGTTCTCGCCATCTATTTCGACCGCAACAAGAAAGTCATAGAGCGGGCCATCTATGCCCTGCAGGATGGCAAGGCGGTCAACATCGAGACGCGCCGCACACCTTCCTTCGGCGAGGACGCGACATTCATCGACGCGATCCTTTCGTCGTTCTAAAGTCGATACGCTAGATTACGAAGAGCCCCGGTCGCCCGGGGCTTTTTTGTTAGCTGGCGCGTGTCTGCCGAAAGGTGCCGAGGCCGAGCAGGAGAATCGTGAGGGCCGCGACCGGAATGGCCAGGAGGTTGATGGCCTCCCAACCCAGCCATTGCAGCAGCACGCCCGAGCTCAGCGACGCAATGGCGCTGGCCCCAAAAACAACCTGCTCGTTGACCGCCTGCACCCTGCCCGCTTCCTGAGGCCGGTAGCTGCCGGCGAGCATGGCTGTCGAGCCAATGAAGCCGAAATTCCAGCCGATGCCGAGCAGGACGAGCGTCGCCGTGAAATGCGCAACGCTAATACCGTTCAACGCGATGGCGGCGCAGGCAATGATCAGCAGGAGACCGATAGCCGTAACCAGGCTCGCACCGATCCGCTTGATGATGGCGCCGGTGACGAAGCTGGGCGCAAACATGGCCACGACATGCCACTGAATGGCGCCGGCGGCCTCATTGGGCGAGTGACCGCAAAGGTGAACCATGGCCAGCGGCGCAGCCACCATGATGAGGGTCATCAGCGCATAGCTCAGCGACGCCCCCAGCATGGGCAGGACAATCTCCGGCAGACGCAGCAGTTCGGAGAGCGGGCGTCCCGTGCCCGTTGCACCGCCGGGCGCCACAACCGGAGCGAGTCGCGTGCCGGACAGGACGAGCACGGAAAGGATCGAGAGGACGGCGATGACCATGAAGCTGGCCGAATATTCGGCGCCGGGTATCCAGGTCCTGGTGAGGGCACTCAGCTGGGGGCCGAAAAACCCCGCTGCCACGCCACCGAACATGACCCACGAAATTGCCTGGCTCTTGAACTCCGGACCAACACTGTCGGCCGCTGCGAAGCGCACCTGCTGCATGAAGGCGCCCGAAGCTCCCACCAGGAAAAGGCCGGCCGCGAACAGATAGAATTGTCCGAAAATCACCGCCAAGGTGGCAATGACGGACGCGGGTATGCCGATGGCCGCGCCCAGCATCAGCCCGCGGGTTCGCCCGAGACGGTAGATGATCATCGTGGCCGTCGAGGTCGTCAGCGCCAGCCCGACGATCATTGCCGTGACCGGGAGCGTCGCCGCGGAGCGATCGGGGGCGAAATTCACCGCTGCCAGGGCGGCCACCGACATGATGATCGATGAGCTCGATCCGCCCAGCGCCTGGACAGCAGAAAGCAGGCCGATATTGCGGATGGATTGGCTGCGGCTATCGGGCATTGGGGCGAGTCCTTGGCGGGAGGCCGGAAAGTGCGCCCCGCCCCTTGCCCAGTCAATGCCAATTCAACTCAGGTCTGAGCCGGCGGCCCGAGCGATGGAATCGAGGGCCGCATTTACCAGCCCCGACGCGTCGTCCTCGTAGAACGCGCGCGCTATGTCGACGTATTCGGAAATGACGACGCGAGGCGGAATGTCCTTGCGGCGCAGCAGTTCGAAGGCTGCGGCGCGGAGGATGGCGCGCAAGGTGGCATCCACTCGCTCGATCGGCCAGCCTTCAGAAAGAGCCCGGTCCACGGAGGGATCGATTTCGAGCTGGTGCTTGGTCACACCACTGACGATCTGACGGAAGAAGTCCGCATCGGCGGGCAGATATTGGTCCCCCTCGATTTCGCGGCCCAGGTGGAACGCGCCGAACTGCGCCAGCGTGTCTTCCAGCGTCGCCCGGCCAATATCCATCTGGTAAAGGGCCTGCACGGCGGCAAGGCGGGCAGCGCCGCGCTGATTGGCAGCGCGCGATGCGCCGGGATCGCGTTTGGGGTGGTCAGTCATCTAGCTGTTCAGTTTCGCTTTCACGTCGGACAGGGCGAGAGCGGCGCGCGCCGCGTCCCCACCCCGGTCCTGGTCATTCACATGGGCCCGTATCCAGGCCTGCGCCTCGTTTTCCACCGTCAGGATGCCAATGCCAAGAGGCAAAGCGTCGACGACGGCCAATTCGGCCAGCGCCCGGATGCTTTCATTGGCAACCCCGACATAGTGGTTGGTCTGCCCGCGGATCACGCAGCCCAGCGCCACATAGCCGTCGAAGCGATCCGTTTCAATGGCCATCGCGAGAGCGACAGGAACTTCCATGGCGCTCGGGACCTGGATGACCTCGAATGTCGCACCGGCCTTCTCGAGCACGGCGCTTGCGCCCCGCTTCATCTCGTCGGCAATGTCGGGGTAACTCCGCCCCTCCACGATAAGGAAATGTTGTCCCCTGCCCGCATCCGGCGGCAGCGGAAACCGCACACCATAGGAGTCCATGATCCTTCCTCCACTTGATGCGCATCGAGCTAGCGCAAGAAGATCATAGCGCAACTCCTGCACAACAGGCAGCAGGGCCTTGCGGCGGGATGAACGAATACTTGCGACCCAAAGGCCGCGCGTCAGTCGTCTTCGTCGTTCAGTACGGCCTTGTCTTCGGCGAGTTCGCTCAGGAAGGAGCGGAAGTCGTCGGCAGCCGAAAAATTCTTGTAGACGCTGGCAAATCGAACGAAGGCGACGTCGTCGAGGCCCTTGAGGCCTTCCATGACATATTCGCCGATCTGGTCGGACGTGACTTCCACTTCGCCCAGGCTTTCGAGTTGGCGGACAATACCGGAAATCATCCGCTCGACCCGCTCAGGCTCAACTGAGCGCTTGCGAAGCGCGGTATTGACGGAGCGGGCCAGCTTTTCGCGGTCGAACGGCACCTTGCGGCCGGTTTTCTTCACGACCGTGAGGTCGCGGAGTTGCACGCGCTCGAAGGTGGTGAAGCGCCCGCCACAGGCATTGCAGACGCGACGGCGGCGGATGGCGCCCGAATCTTCGGTCGGGCGGCTATCCTTCACCTGGGTATCGTCATTGCCACAATAGGGGCAGCGCATGGCGGGCGTTCTCTTACCTTAGCTGTAGATCGGGAAGCGATCCGTCAGGGCCTTTACCTTGGCGCGGACATCGGCCTCGACGGCACCATTGTTGTCGTCGCCATTGGTCTTGAGGCCGTCGAGCACTTCGATGATCAGTTCGCCCACCGTCTGGAACTCGGCCTCGCCGAAGCCGCGCGAGGTCGCCGCCGGGGTGCCGAGACGAACACCCGAGGTGATGGCCGGCTTTTCCGGATCGAAGGGCACGGCATTCTTGTTGCAGGTGATATGCGCCCGGCCCAGAGCCGTCTCCGTCGCCTTGCCGGTCAGGCCCTTCGGACGCAGATCAACGAGCATCAGGTGGTTGTCAGTGCCGCCAGAGACGATATCGACGCCCCCCTTGACCAGCGTGTCCGCCAGAACCTTGGCATTGGCGACGACCTGCTTTGCGTAGAGCTTGAATTCGGGCTGGAGCGCCTCCTTGAAGGCAACAGCCTTGGCGGCGATGACATGCATCAGCGGCCCGCCCTGGATGCCCGGGAAGATAGCTGAGTTGATCTTCTTCGCGATGTCTTCATCGTTGGTGAGGATCAGGCCACCGCGCGGGCCGCGCAGCGTCTTGTGGGTGGTCGTGGTGGCCACATGAGCATGCGGGAACGGGCTGGGATACTGTCCGCCGGCGACGAGTCCGGCCACGTGCGCCATATCGACAAAGAGAATGGCGCCGACTTCATCGGCGATGGCGCGGAACTCGGCCCAGTCCATGATGCGCGAATAGGCTGAGAAACCGGCCACGATCATCTTGGGCTTGTGTTCGCGGGCAAGCTGACGGACCTGGTCCATGTCGACGCGACCGTCCTGCTTGCGCAGGCCGTACTGGATGGCGTTGAACCACTTGCCGGACTGGTTCGGCTTGGCGCCGTGGGTCAGGTGGCCACCGGCGTCCAGCGACATGCCGAGGATGGTGTCGCCGGGCTGGATCAGCGCCTGGTAGACGCCCTGATTGGCCTGCGAGCCGGAATTGGGCTGCACGTTGGCAAAAGCACAGTCAAAGAGCTGCTTTGCGCGCTCGATAGCGAGGCTCTCGGCCACGTCGACATACTGACAGCCGCCATAGTAGCGCTTGCCAGGGTAGCCCTCGGCATACTTGTTGGTCAGCACCGAGCCCTGTGCCTCGAGAACGGCACGCGAAACGATGTTCTCCGAGGCAATCAGCTCGATTTCATGCTGCTGGCGGCCCAGCTCGTCCTGAATGGCCCTGGCCAGTTCCGGATCGGTGTCGGCAACCGAATTGGTGAAGAACTTCGGAAAGAGCGGAAGTGAGGTGGCAGCGCTCATCGGACGGTTACCTCGAAAAGGGTCAAACAGGCGGGCGTGGCGGTGGCTTTATCACGGCGCAAGCCGCGATTCCAAGGCCGAGAGTGGAGGGGTGAATTGGCAAGTCTGCGCATGGGGCTCCCCTGGTTGCGGATGGGTGCCCAGGCGAGCGGCAGATCACAGTTCGCGTTCCCCGATGGTTCCCCATCTTTTCTCGCCAGTCGCGCGAACGGGTGCTGTTATGACCCAGAAAGGCGCCGGGGGGAAGCAGAAACGTTGGGGGCCTCAGGCGTATTTACCCGGTCCCGTGCCTGGCGTCCGACCGGACTGCTCCAGTTTTCTCTTAAGCTTGGCCATGGCAAGGCGCTGCATCTGCAACTTGGTGGCATTAAGAGGTGTAATGACCACGACTTCGGTGCCCGTCGCCTCGTCAATCGCGGCCACACGCATCTGCTGGCCCATCTGGACGAATTCGAACAGAACTTCGCCGTCGCTCATGCCGGTCACCTCCGCTCCCGATCATAATGGAGTCGGCACAAATGAAAACGGGCCCCCCGCCCTTGCGAGGGACCCGACGATGGCGGGTGGGAGCCTAGTGTCAGGTGAAGCTGACCTTGCCCTCTTCATCGAACTTGTAGACGTCGTCGCGGAAGCTGACCGTGCCCTGACGGTTCGCCCAGGCGGTGATGTATGTGGTGTGGATCGGCATCTGCGATGCGAGATTGACGTCCAGGCGCTCCAGCGAAGCGAAAGTCTGATCCACACGCGCCTGATCCCAGTCGCCGTTGTCGCGCAGGAGCCATGCCACGAGCTGGTTGACGCCATCGACGCGAACGCATCCGGAGGAGTGGAATCGAGCGTTTTCACCGAATAGCGCACGCGAGGGCGTGTCGTGCAGGTAAACGTCGAACGGGTTGTGGAAGTTGATCTTGCAGTGCCCCATGGAATTGGCGGCACCGGGTTCCTGGCGGTACATGTAGTTCACCTGGGCATCGGTGATGTTGGCCCAATCGATCGTTGACGGATCGATGGTGTTCCCGTTGCCGTCGTAGATGAAGATGTTCTGCTCGGTCAGATAGTTGGGGTTCTCCAGCATGTATTTGGTCAGATCCTGGCGAACCAGCGACTTGGGCACATGCCAGTAGGGATTGAAATTGACCTGGTGGATCTTGCTCGCAAGAATCGGCGTGGCGCGCTCAACGCGACCGACCACGGCCGTGTGGCGCTGCTCGACCATGCCGCCACCGACGGCCTCGATTGTGGCCGCAGGAATATTCACGACGACGTAGCGGTCAGTGAGCTGAGGCGCCATGTTCTGGACGCGGGTGTAGTTGAGATAGAGCTGCTGCAGGCGCGTAGCGGCCGGCACATTCATGGCGTACCATGTCGCCTCGTCGATCTGGCCGGTGACGACCAAGCCGTGACGCGCCTGGAAGGTACGGACGCCCCTGTCCGTCTCGGCGTCAAACACATCGCTGGCAAACTCGACCAGCGGCATGTCGCCAGATGAAATCAGGCGGCGCTTGAGCTGGACCACTGCGGGAGAGGAATTGCCCAGGATCAGCTGGTACGCCTGCTGCGGAATTTCCTCCCAGCCGCCGGCGGCGACAAAGGGCTCATACTGAGAAATGGCGAGCTGCAGGTTGTGCAGCGTGTCGAAGGACAGAATAGGCTCGTTGGTCGCGATCGATGCCGCGGCGGCGGCCGTATTGCCCTCCTTGTCGGTTTCGCGCAGCACGCGACCGGTCGAGAACATGTCGAACACCGATTCCTGCGCCCAAGCCGGCATTGCTGCCCCGGCGCCCAGAACCGCCATTGAACCGATAAATTTCCGTCGCGTCAGCCGCATTCAACCACCTTGGAATTCGCCCGCCATTGTGCTGGGCGATAGCATCGCTCTGGCGCAGTTCACAACGTGGGTCAACGCCTTGTGAACCCTGCCGCGCAAATCAGCCATGCCAGCAAATGGTTTCAAACCTGGTAAAGGGGCTGCCTGCACTTTGCGGCACAAATAAGAAACGCCGGCCTCTCGACCGGCGCCCCATCAGCAGTTGTGGCGTGGAGGCAACACTAGCCACCAGCTGCCGCCCACTCGTTCCCGGGTGAGTGTTCGATCAGAGCTTGTACAGGATCTGGTCGACCCAGAAGCGTTCGAGGCGGGCCAGCGCCTTGTTGAGGCCGTCGAATTCCTCGTCGCCCAAGCCACCGACCTTGTCGATCGACTTGAGGTGGCGGTCATAAAGCTCGTCGATGACCTCGGCCACCTCTTCGCCCTTGGGGGTCAGCTTGATGCGGACTGAACGGCGGTCGGTGCGCGACCGTTCCTGGAAGATGTAGCCGGTCTCGACCAGCTTCTTGAGATTGTAGGAGACGTTGGAGCCCAGATAGTAGCCACGCGAACGCAGCTCGCCAGCGGTCAATTCGGCATCGCCGATGTTGAACATCAGGAGCGCCTGGACCGGGTTGATGTCATCCCAGCCCATGCGGTCGAACTCGTCCTTGATCAGGTCGAGCAGACGGCGATGCAGGCGTTCCACGCGGGAGACGGCTTCGAGATAAAGGGGTTTCAGACCTTCGCTGCGTTCCGGGGTAAGCGCCTCGGCCGCGTTCGACTTGATTGCCATTTGTGCCTCACTGTTTATCCGACGTGCGATTTTTCGCATCTCATGAGGCCAAACTACGGCTGCCCAACTAAGATCGCCCTAAAGCATGTGCTTAAAACTATCTTACTGGAATGCAATGAGAATTTGGCTTAATAGCGCCTTACTCCAGGTGAGAGATTTGTAACCTTTCCGGAGTGTGAAGGGCGCCCGCGAGGCGCCCCTCTGGACTGGTCAGGCGGCGAATGCCCGCGCGCTCACAAGCTTCAGCGCCAGCACAACAGACACTGCGGCGGTTTGGCCAACCATGAGCACCCATCCCGCCACGGAAAACTGGGCCGCCTGCGCCTGCATGAGCAGGACCGAACCCAATACCCAGATTCCGTCACCGACCAGGTTGGCAGCAAGGAAAGTCGAGGCCGGCCTCGTCGAGCGGGCGATGGCCAGGTTGAAGAACGCCCAGGGCAACAGAAACAGTCCAATACCCAACAGCACAGCCGGTGGAACCGACCAACCGATGAGGTTTGTCAGCGGCGCGGCAGCCAAGATCAGGGCGAGGCCGAAGACCAGTGAACCGGCGGCGTCGAGCCAGAATATGAGATGGGGTTCCAGCTTGGCTGAGGTTGGAGCAAGTGTCGTCATGAAGCGTCTCCCGTTGTGACATTGCAATGCCGACAGGATCGACACATGGGATCATGTTCTCAATTCCCTCCGAGGTAATGGAAATGCCTCCCTGGTTCGGGCAAGGTCGACGACGGTTTGGGAGCTATCGATGTTTGAACGAACCTTGCGGGAATGGCGGACGCGGCGCGGCATGAGCCAGATGGCACTGGCCCTGGCTGCCGATGTCTCTCCGCGGCATCTGAGTTTTCTGGAATCGGCGCGGGCACGGCCAAGCGCGTCGATGGTCATGCGCCTTTGCGAAGCGCTTGACCTCCCGCTTCGGGAACGCAATGGCCTGCTGGTCGCGGCAGGCTTCGCACCTCAATTCGGGGACAGCGATTGGTTGAGTCCCCAGATGGCCGAGGTGAGACACGCGGCGCAGCTGCTGCTCGCGGCTCATACCCCCCGCCCTGCTTTGGTACTCGACGCCGCCTTCTTCATCCTCGACGCAAATGAGAGCGCCTATAGGCTGATTGGTGGGAGGCCGCCGGAGGCGGTGCGGCTCAACCTGGGCGACCTGGTGTTCGGGCCTGGACCAATACGTGATGCGATCGTCAATTGGAGCGAGGTCGCCAACTATCTACTTCATCGACTGCGGGAGGCCACACAGCGGCATGGACCGCATTCCGAGCCGGCCAAAGTGCTGGCACGGGCCCGTCGGCAGTCCGGAGTCGTGGAGCTCGAGCGAGGCTACATCGCGGCTCGCGGGACGGTGCTATTGCCGCTGGAATTTCGCATCGATGGGGAGGTGACGCGTTGGTTCACCACCGTCACCAGCTTCGGTGGTCCGCAGGATGCGCTAGCCGAGGAAATTACCATCGAGCAATTCCATCCCGTGGCTGCAGCCGATCAATCCGCCTGAGCGCGGCTGAAGCGGATGCTGAGGGCGAAGACGACAATGATCGCCACCAGCAGTACAGCCCGCAACGCAAAGCCGAAGGCGCCGATCCGCATGTCCGCGATGCCAGCGGCATAGACCAGGAGCTCCAGGGCCGTTGCCCCCACGAGGAGCACGGCGCCCCAGCTGGTCTTGATCCAGAGGCCGACAGCCGCAAATAGCTTGGCCAGGCAGAACACCGCGAGGAACACAAACGGGGTGAAGCCCAGGATCGCAATCGGGCTGGTCGACCCCATGTTCACACCGAGCAGGCGAGCCGCATCGCTGAGGCCGAGTATCAATGCGAGGATCGCCACGATACGGATATAGAGCGCAAGACTTGGGGCCTGGAAGAGCATGCCCGGTGTGATACCCCGGCGGCCTTGCTGCGACAAGCGGCGGCTTGGAGTGGCGGCGCGGGGCTGTTAACTAGGGCCCCAACAAGGAGACCGTCCATGACCCAGAGCTGGCCAAAGCATGACATGTCCTTCCTGGCGGGCCGGCGTCTGCGTCGCTTCCGGCAGAGCGAGTGGAGCCGGGCCATGGTGCGAGAGAGCGAGCTTCTCTCTCGGGATCTGATCTGGCCACTCTTCGTGATCGAAGGTCACAATGAAAAGACCCAGATCCGCACGATGCCCGGCGTTGAGCGTCTCTCGATAGACCTGATGGTCGATGCGGCCAGGGCAGCGCGCGATGCGGGAATACCGGCGCTGGCCATCTTCCCCAACACGCCCGACCATCTTCGCAGCGAAAGCGCTGCCGAGGCCTACAATCCTGACAACCTCATGTGCCGGGCCCTAAGCGCCATCAAGTCCGCCGTTCCCGATATTGGCCTCATTGCCGACGTGGCGCTGGACGAATATTCCAGCGATGGGCAGGACGGGCTGGTGCGGGATGGCGAAATCCTCAACGACGAAACCGTCGCTGTCATGGTCAAGTCGGCGCTGGTGCAGGCGCGGGCGGGCGCTGACATCATCGCGCCGTCCGACATGATGGATGGGCGCGTTGTCGCCATCCGGGCGGCACTCGATGCAGAGGGCTTTGAGCATGTGCAGATCATGTCCTATGCCGCCAAATACGCCTCCTGCTTCTACGGCCCCTTCCGCGAGGCGGTTGGGTCGGGCAGCCGTCTCAAGGGCGACAAGCGCACTTATCAGATGGACTATGCCAATTCCGACGAGGCCCTGCGCGAGATCGAGCAGGACATTGCCGAGGGTGCGGACAGCGTGATGATCAAGCCGGGCCTGCCCTATCTCGACGTGATCCGCAGGGCGCGGGATGCGTTCAACGTGCCCATCTATGCCTATCAGGTCAGCGGCGAGTACGCGATGATCGAGATGGCCGGTGCGGCCGGCGCGATCAATCGCGATGCGGCCGTGCTTGAAAGCCTCTGGGCGTTCAAGCGCGCCGGAGCCAACGGCATCCTGACCTATTTTGCGCTGGAAGTGGCGCGAAAGCTCAACGGCTGATCAGCCGGCGCGCTCGGTCGTGCCATCCTCTGCCGCAAGTTGCGCCGGGCGCTGCCCCCGCCGCGGGCGGAAGGCGCTCACCAAGCCTGCGGTCATGACCAGCGCCATGCCGCCAAGTGCGACAGGATCGGGAATGTCGCCAAAGACCAGCCAACCGAGAATGCCGGCCCACACCAGGTGCATGTAGGTCATCGGCGCAACCAGGGCCGCCGGAGCGCAGCGATAGGACTGGGTGAAGAGATAGTGCCCCAGCCAGGCCGACACGCCCAAGCCGATGAAGAGCACGACCTGGAGCGGCGTCGGCGCCACCCCATGCAAGGTCCACGGCAGGAAGATGCCGAAGCCGATGGCACCGGCGAGCGCCGAGTAGAAGAGCATGGCCATGGTCCGCTCGGTATGGGCGAGCACGCGCGAGAGCAGGTTGTAGGCTGTGGCCACCACGACATTGCCCAGCACGAAGAGCACGCCCAGGGGATCGAGACCGCCGCCGGGTCTTGCAATGAGCAAGACCCCGGCAAACCCGACCAGCGCGGCGACCCAGGCGGCCGGGCCAACCTTTTCCTTGAGCAGGGGGCCGGAGAGCACCACGACGATCACGGGGCAGAGATAGACGATGGCCGTGGTCTCGGCGACCGGCATGCGCTGCAGGGCAAAGCTGACCAGCAGGGACCCCAGAGCCAGGCTGATGCCGCGCACGATGACGAGACCGGTGCGCTGGGTCCGTACCATTTCACGTCCATGGATGGGCGCAACGATCGCCAGCATCAGCAGGCAATGGCCAATGTAGCGGATGGCCGCCACCATGGGGACATTATACTCGGTGATGAGCAGCTTGTTGGTGGTGTCGTTGTAGGCGAACAGCAGCGTTGCGCCGAGGATCAGGACGAGGCCGCGCAACGGCTGGTGAGTCAGCGCCGGAATGGGCGCAGGTGAAGAAGACATCAAAACAAATCCGGCGAGACCGCGCAGCCGGAATGGCGAAGCGCGACTCGCCCGTCAAAGGGTTCACCCAGCCTAGCCCCCTTCCTCGCTGAAGCCCAGCACTGCTAGCGCGGCAGATTCCCCGAAACCCACTGCACGATCTGGCTGGCAAGCATGGCGCCGGAAGTCCTCGCGACCTCCTTGCCCGAGGCGAAGAGGATCATCGTCGGAATGCCGCGAATGCCGAGACGACCGGCCAAAGCCTGGTTCTCGTCGGAATTGAGCTTGGTGAAGCGGACCTGCGGCTCGAGGGCGTCAGCCGCCTTCTCGAACTCCGGTGCCATGACGCGGCATGGACCGCACCAAGGCGCCCAGACATCGACCAGCACAGGGACATCCGAGCGCGCGATCTGCCGCTCCAGCGCCGCCGACTGCAGATCGGCCGGCGCGCCCGCAAAGAGGGACTGGCCGCATTTGCCGCATTTGGCAGCCAGCGCGTCCCGGTCGGCGGCGACCCGATTGACGGCGCCACAATGGGTGCAGACGATGTTGCTCATGGTCCTGTCCAGCTTAGATACTTTTCGATGATGTATTAGCCAAGCCTAATATATTCAAGGTCGGATTGTGGCTTTTGTGCGCGCGGCCTCTTGCAAGCGGGTGCGACGATGACGATGTTTGCGGCATGACCGATCACGCCGCCGCCCGCCCCTATCTGCCCGACCCTGCCACGGCCCCCGAGCTGTTCGACGGCCTGTTGACGCGTCGCGTCATGGCTTACCTCATCGACGTGGTGCTGATCAGCATGCTCGTGGTGGCCATCACCATCGTGGGCGCCATCCTCGGCTTTTTCACCTTTGGCCTCGCCTGGATCTCGCTGGTCTTTGCCGTGCCGCTGGCGGTCATCGCCTATTATTCGGTGACGCTGGGCTCGCATAGACGCGCAACGGTCGGCATGCAGATGATGGACATCGTGCTGACGCCGACCCGCGGCCAGCCCCTCGACGGCTGGATGGCCATGCTGCACGCCCTGGTCTTCTGGATCACCATCTGGATCTGCTGGCCGGTGACCTTGCTGTTTGCGTTGTTCACGCCGCGCCGGCAAATGATCCATGACCTGATCATGGGTACGTTGATGGTGCGACGCTCCCCCATGATGCGCCACTGGCAGCGCGTGAACATGGCGGATCAATACAACGTTTGAGGCGTTGTGGGCTGGGCGGGCGCGCGCTAAACTCGCCCGATACGCAGCAACGGGTCTTCTATGACCGACCAGACGCCCGAAACCACCCAGCTTTTCCTGACGGCGGCCATGCCGTGCCCCTACCTGCCGGGCAAGATGGAACGCAAGCTGTTCACGCATCTGAGCGGACGCCGCGCCTCGATGCTGCACCAGCTGCTGAGTGACAACGGGTTTCGCCGCAGCCAGAACCTGATCTACCGGCCGGCCTGCGAGGGGTGCAATTCCTGCCAGTCGGTCCGCATCGTGACGCGCGAGTTTACGACCAACAAGCGCTTCCGCCGCGTCAAGCGCGCCAATCTCGACATTGTCGTAACCGTACAGCCGACCGTGGCGACCATGGAGCAGTACGAGCTGTTCAAGCGCTATCTCGACGCCCGGCATGCGGGCGGCGGCATGACGCAGATGAGCTACCAGGACTATGAATACATGGTCGAGGATACGCCGGTACAATCGGTGCTGGTGGAGTATCGCCTGACCGATCTGACGGACAATCCGCTGGTCGCCGTGGCCCTGACCGATGTGATGCCCGACGGGCTCTCCATGGTCTATTCCTTCTACGACCCGGACCTGACGCATCGCAGTATCGGCACATTCCTGATCCTCGATCACATCGAGCAGGTGCGCTCGGCCGGCCTGGACTATGTCTATCTCGGCTATTGGGTGAAGGACTCCCCCAAGATGGCCTACAAGGGCGATTATCGCCCGCTCGAGGTGCAGCGCGGCTCGCTGGGCTGGACGCGGCTGGAAGGCTGAGGCCCTATACTGCGAGATCGAAGACGACGAGACCCTCGATCCCGCCATCGAGGGCTGCGACGAGACGGGCTCCGGCGGCCTGGTGTGCGGGATGGACCAGATAGGCATCGCGCGCCGCCTCGTCCACAAAATCCATGGTAAAGCCATCGGCAAAACCCTTGTGCAGCCCCTCGGGGGACACGTTGGGACCATAGCTCGCGCCGAGGAAGCCGGGCACAAGTTCACGCAGAGATTCAAGTTCGGCGTAGATGGCTCGCTTCTCGTCCGTGGTGATCTCAGGGCGGAAACGGACAAGGACGTTGTGGCGGATCATGCGGCGCTCCTTCTTGGGAACGAGCGCGTGGAAGCGCTGACACCCCCACCCTGCTCGATTCAACGGACTTAGCGAAGGCTAAGTCCTATCTCGCTTCCCTCCCCACAAGGGGGTTGCGATGAACATTTGTGCCTCGGCCCTTCGCCTCCCTCCCCTTGAGGGGGAGGGAATGAGGGTGGGATGATGCCAGCACCCCCGGCCTGTGGGAAATCCCGAGTCTCCAGAATCCCTTATCCGATGAACTTGTTGTTTCGCGGGAAGCCGGTCGGCGGCTGGCGGCCGGCGGTGGCGCGGTCGCCGAGCCAGTCGGTCAGTTCCTCGGTGGGCTTGGAGTAGGTGCGGCCGGAGCTGTCGGTCCAGGTGAGGCCGTCGGCGGCGTAGAAGGTCTTGATGTCGGAAATGCCGCCATCCTTGTAGCGCTGCAGGCGCACGCCCTTGCCGCGGCTCATCGAGGCGAGCTGAGCGAGCGGGAAGACCAGGAGCTTGCGATTTTCGCCGATGACCGCGACCCGGTCCCCTTCGCAGGGCACAATCAACCGTGCCTCTTCCGGCAGCGAGACATTGAGGATCTGCTTGCCCTTGCGGGTATTGGCGACAAGATCGTCCTCGGGAACGATGAAGCCGTAGCCGGCCGACGAGGCGATGATGCGCTGCTTGCCGGGGCGATAGATGAAGAGGTCGACAATGTCCTGCCCCTCTTCGATATCCACCATGATGCGTACCGGTTCGCCCTGGCCGCGACCGCCGGGGAGCTTGTCCGCGCCCAGGGTATAGACCTTGCCGCCCGTGGTCAGCATCAGCAGCTTGTCGGTCGTCTCACACTTGATGGCAAGCTTCAGGCGGTCCCCCGTCTTGAAGCCCTTTTCGTCGTTGACCTCGACGGCATGGCCGCGCGGCGCGCGGATCCAGCCCTTTTCGGAGAGGATGACGGTGATCGGCTCGCGTTCGATGAAGGCTTCGGTGATCTCGGCAGCATCCGCGGTGGGGGCGTCGCCGTAGACAGTGCGACGTGCGCCGAGCGGATGGGGCGTTACACCGTCGGCCTCGAAGAGCGGGTAGGCCTTCTTCAAGGCTTCGACCTGTTTGGCGATCTCGCCCCACTGGCGCTTGTCGGAAGCGAGCAGCGCTTCGAGCTTGCCCTTCTCCTCGGTAAGGGTCTTGTGCTCCTGGCGCAGCTCGATTTCCTCAAGCTTGCGCAGAGAGCGCAGGCGCATGTTGAGAATAGCTTCAGCCTGGTTGTCCGTCAGGTTGAAGGCCGCAATCAGGCTCGCCTTGGCATCGTCCTCTTCGCGGATGATGCGGATCACCTCGTCGAGGTTGAGATAGGCGATGATGTAGCCTTCGAGCAC